>NZ_JBBGYS010000009.1:0-150677 GCF_037479595.1 Pseudomonas sp. MYb541
TCAGTTGCGTTTGCGGTATCTGTCAGCCGAGGTTCTTGCCTAGCAGGGCATGGTAAAGCTCACTGTCGCCCAAGATCCCCACCACCTGGTTGTTGTCATGCAACACCAGCTTGTTCCCGGTGTGATAACGAATCTGCAACGCGTCACGCATGCCGATATTCGAATCCACCAGCGTCGGTACTCGGCCCAAACCTTCCACCGCTTGTCCCGGTGCCCAGTTCTGCAAATTCATCACCGCGCCATTCTGGCGGGCGCCCTTGATGGTGTTGCCTTCGGCCAGGTCCAGCCACGAGTCGCCGCCCGGGTCCAGGCACACCGAACCGTTGACGCGCTTGCAGTTGTCCAGGGTGCGCATCAGGCTGCGCCCGCACAGCACGTTCAGCGGGTTGGTATGCGCGACGAAGGTGCGCACATAGTCGTCCGCCGGGTTCAGCACGATCTCTTCCGGCACGCTGTACTGGATGATCTTGCCGTCTTTCATGATCGCGATGCGGCTGCCCAGTTTGAGCGCCTCGTCGAGGTCGTGGCTCACGAACACGATGGTCTTGCTCAGCTTGCGTTGCAGTTCCAGCAACTCGTCCTGCAGGCCTTGGCGGATCAGCGGGTCGAGGGCGGAGAAGGGTTCGTCCATCAGCAGGATGTCGGCGTCCATTGCCAACGCGCGGGCCAGGCCGACGCGCTGTTGCATGCCGCCGGAGAGTTCGTCCGGCTTCTTGTTGCGCCATTGGGTCAGGCCTACCAGCTCGAGCTTTTCGTCCACCAGCTTGCGCCGGTCTTTCTCCGGACGGCCCTGCATTTCCAGGCCGAAGCTGATGTTTTCGCGCACCGTCAGCCAAGGCATCAGGGCGAATTTCTGGAACACCATGGCGATGCGTTTGGTGCGCATCATTTTCAGCTCGGCAGGTGTGCAGGAAGCGATGTCGATCTGGCGACCTTCATGTTCCACGAACAGTTGCCCACGGCTGACGGTGTTGAGGCCATTGATGCAGCGCAACAAGCTGGATTTGCCGGAGCCCGACAGGCCCATCAGCACGCAGATTTCGCCTTTCTCGATATCCAGGCTGGCTTTTTCAACGCCGACAATCTGCCCGGTCTTTTTCAGGATCTCGTTACGGCTCATGCCCTGGTCCAGCAGCTTGAGCGCCTCGCGTGGGTCTTTTGAAAAGATCACGTCGACCTTGTCGAATCGGATAATGCTCATGCATCACCCCCTACTTTAGCGTCGGGTTGTTTGCAGATGCGGTCGAGCATGATGGCCAGCAGCACGATCGCCAGACCGGCTTCAAAGCCCAGGGCGATGTCGGCGGTGTTGAGTGCGTTGACCACGGGTTTGCCGAGGCCGTCGGCGCCCACCAGGGCCGCGATCACCACCATCGACAACGACAGCATGATGCATTGGGTAATGCCGGCGGCAATGCTCGGCATGGCGTGGGGCAGTTCAATGCGCGAGAGCAACTGACGGCGCGAGCAGCCAAAGGCCTTGCCGGCGTCCATCAACTCTTGCGGTACATCACGGATACCCAGGTAGGTCAGACGGATCGGCGCGGCAATCGCGAACACCACCGTGGAAATCAGCCCAGGCACCACACCCAGCCCGAAGAGGGTCAGGGTAGGGATGAGGTAGACGAAGGTCGGTACGGTCTGCATCAGATCGAGCACCGGCCGCATCATGGTGTAGAACAACGGTTTGTGCGCGGCAACAATGCCCAGCGGCACACCGATGACCACGCAGACCAGGGTGGCGAACAGCACTTGCGCCAGGGTCTCCATGGTTTCCTGCCAGTACCCCAGGTTGAGGATCAGCAGGAAGGAGGCGATGACAAAAACAGTCAGTCCCCATTTACGTTGGATAAAGTGAGCCAGCAGCGCAATCAGACCGATCAATGCCAGCGGATTGAACCAGGTCAGCGCGAACGTCACGCCGTGGATCATCGTTTCCAGAGTCGATGCGATTGCGTCGAAGTAGTTGGCGCCGTGTTGGGTCAACCATTCGACGAAGGCAGCGATGTACTGGCCTAGTGGGATTTTCTGTTCAGTCAGCATGGTAGTGAATGTCCACATGCGAAGAGGGAAAACATCCCGGGGCAGCGCACCGCCCCGGGGACAACATTACTTGGCGAGGTAGGCTTTAACGGCGTCGAGTCCTGGTTTGCCATCTACGGTAGTGACACCGGCGAGCCAGGTGTCGAGGACTTGTGGGTTGGCTTTCAGCCAGGCCTTGGCGGCGGCGTCAGGCTTTTGTTTGTCGTCCAGGACGTTACCCATCAGGGTGCTTTCCATGTTCAGGGTGAACACCAGGTTTTTCAGCAACTGGCCCACGTTGCTGCATTCCTCGGTGTAGCCCTTGCGGGTGTTGGTGTAGATGGTGGCCTGGCCGTAGTTGGGGCCGAACGAGTCGTCCCCGCCGGTCAGGTACTTCATCTTGAAGCGGGTGTTCATCGGGTGCGGTTCCCAGCCGAGGAACACGATGGCCTGGTCGCGCTTGGTGGCGCGTTCGACCTGGGAGAGCATGCCGGCTTCGCTGGATTCGACGACTTTGAAGCCGGCGGTTTTCAGGCCGAAGGCGTCTTTGTCGATCAGGGTCTGGATGGTGCGGTTGCCGTCATTGCCGGGCTCGATGCCGTAGATCTTGCTGCCCAGCTCATCCTTGAATTTGGCGATGTCGGCGAAGTCCTTGAGGCCCTTGTTGTACAGCGCTTCCGGGACGGCCAGGGTGTACTTGGCGTTCTCCAGGTTGGCGCGCACGGTTTCCACGGTGCCGGCATCACGGTACTGCTTGATGTCGTTTTCCATGGTCGGCATCCAGTTGCCGAGGAAGATGTCCATGTTCTTGCCGTCGGCCAGGGACTTGTAGGTCACTGGTACCGAAATCATCGTGGTGCGCGGCTTGTAGCCCAGGCCCTTGAGGATCTCGCTGGTGGTCGCGGTGGTGACGGTGATGTCGGTCCAGCCGACATCGGAGAAGTTGACGGTCTGACATTGTGCCGGTTCTGCGGCGTGCGCCATGACTGGCAGACTCAGCATGGCGGCCAACAACAACGAGGGTGAACCTTTCATCTGGGTAGACTCCTGTGTTTTTTCTGGCGGCATTCGCCGCGCTTTATAAGTGTTGCGGTTGGTGCGTGCGACAACAGCTCTGGCACGGTGCCTTGCAAACGAGTCGAGACTGATCATGTACCAGTGAAAATCTGACGCCTACAGGGGGCGTCGTATCCAGTACAGGGATGGTCGTATCCAGTGTCGGTGACGTCGCTTACAGATTTTTCCAGCGGCAAAACTGCAGGTTTTGCCCATCTGCACCGCTAAAAACGGCCAAAACAGGTGATCGCACGGTAGCGACGCTTGTGAGCATGAGTGCGTCGGTGTGAGACGCCGTGACGGCAAGTAAAAGCTTGATGATGCCGCCATCTGGGCGATCTGAGCGTAGCAGCTCGTTGGTGTCCGGCCTGTTCACCTGCGGAGTTCCACGTTAATGGCTATCAGTGTTTTCGACCTGTTCAAGATCGGCATCGGGCCTTCGAGTTCTCACACCGTCGGCCCCATGCGCGCCGCGGCGTTGTTCGTTCAAGGCTTGCGTGAACGTGAACTGTTGGAACAAGTGCGGCGCGTCGAAGTTCAGCTCTACGGCTCCTTGTCCGCCACCGGCATCGGCCACGGCAGCGATACCGCGACCATCATGGGCCTGATGGGCGAATGGCCGGACGCGATCGATCCGTCGCAAATCGGCCTGCGCATTCACACCCTGCGCGAGACCGACACGTTGCTGCTGGACGGGCACCTGCCGGTGCCCTTCGTCTGGGCGCGGGACATGCGCCTGCTCGACGAAAACCTGCCGTTCCACCCCAACGCCATGACACTGGTGGTGTTCGGTGACAAGGGTGAACTGCACCGCGATACCTACTATTCAGTAGGCGGCGGTTTTGTAGTGGATGAAGCCCAGGCGCAAAGCGGCGTGGCCGATATGGACCGTACCGAGTTGCCTTACGACTTTTCCAGCGCGGTGGAGCTGCTGCAGTTGTGCAAGACCCACAACCTGCGCGTCGCCGAGTTGATGCTGGCTAACGAAAAAACCTGGCGCTCCGAAGAAGAAATCCGCAGCGGCCTGATGAAACTCTGGCGCGCCATGCAGGATTGCGTGGAGCAGGGCCTCAAGCACGAAGGCATTCTGCCTGGCGGCCTGAACGTGCGCCGCCGCGCCGCCAAGTTGCATCGCAGCCTGCAAGAGTTGGGTAAGCCGAACGTGATCGGTTCGACCTTGAGCGCCATGGAATGGGTCAACCTGTTCGCCCTGGCAGTCAACGAGGAAAACGCCGCCGGTGGACGCATGGTCACCGCACCCACCAACGGCGCGGCGGGGATTATCCCGGCGGTGTTGCACTACTTCATGAAGTTCAGCGAGGAAGTCACCGAAGCCAATGTGGTCGACTACCTGCTGGGTGCGGCGGCGGTGGGGATCCTGTGCAAGAAGAACGCCTCGATCTCCGGTGCCGAAGTCGGTTGTCAGGGTGAAGTGGGTTCGGCCTGCGCGATGGCGGCTGCTGGTTTGGCCGAGATCCTTGGCGCCACGCCGGAACAGCTGTGCAACGCCGCCGAAATCGGCTTGGAACACAACTTGGGCCTTACCTGCGACCCGGTGGGTGGGCTGGTGCAAGTGCCGTGCATCGAGCGCAATGCAATTGCGGCAGTGAAGGCGATCAACGCGGCGCAAATGGCGCTGCGTGGCGATGGCCAGCACTTTATCTCCCTGGACCGGGTGATTCGCACCATGCGCGATACCGGGGCGGATATGCATGACAAATACAAAGAGACATCGCGGGGTGGGTTGGCGGTCAGCGCTGTTGAATGTTGAGACCGCGTCGCCTGTATTCGCGAGCAAGTCGAATCGTCGCACCGCCGCTCCCACATTTGATCGAGTTCCAACATGAGAACGCGGTCAAGTGTGGGAGCGGGCTTGCTCGCGACTACGGTAGTCCAGACAACATTGCGCATAAAGTGAACACCCGGATGCAAAAGCGCCACCTTTTAGCGCGTCGCAAACAGATAAGTAGCTACCGAACGATTTCCCGCCCGACCCGCTGTCACCCGTGCTTGGGGTGACAGACTTTTCCCATACCCGCAAAGCGCCTTCCCACAAGTGCTACCGATCTGCTCACGCCCCGTGGGCAGACTCATTCCTACGGCTGATTTCAGCTATATCCGTACTCGCGGCGCGGGCTTATCTAGACGCGTCATCAGGTCGTTTTTAGGAGTTATTGGATGGCCATTCAATTTTAGGCATGGCATTTGCTCTATCAATTCAAAGCCTCTCTCCTCGCTGGATGAAGAGCGCAATAACAAGAGCCTCGCCTGAGGCCATCACCCGCTTTGTGTGAGGAGATACCGCGATGACGTCGTTCAACTCCGGGGCCCAACCCCAGAACCGTGCGCCTCAATCCATCGGCTTTTTGCTGCTGGACAATTTCACGCTGATTTCCCTGGCCTCCGCAGTCGAACCCCTGCGCATGGCCAACCAGCTTTCCGGCCGCGAGCTGTATCGCTGGACGACCTTGAGCGTCGACGGAAACCAGGTGTGGGCCAGCGACGGTCTGCAAATCACCCCCGATGCTTCCATGCACAAAGCCCCGGCCCTGGACACCGTAATCGTGTGCGGCGGCGTGGGTATCCAACGTACCGTTACCCGTGAACATGTGTCGTGGCTGCAAAGCCAGGCGCGTCAGTCCCGTCGCCTTGGCGCGGTGTGCACCGGCAGTTGGGCCTTGGCCTGCGCCGGTTTGCTCGATGGGTTTGATTGCAGCGTGCACTGGGAATGCCTGGCCTCGATGCAGGAAGCCTTCCCCCGCGTGGCCATGAGCACACGCCTGTTCACCCTCGACCGCAACCGCTTCACCAGCTCCGGCGGCACCGCGCCACTGGACATGATGCTGCACCTGATCAGCCGCGACCACGGCCGTGAACTGTCGGCCGCGATCTCCGAGATGTTCGTGTACGAACGCATCCGCAACGAACAGGATCACCAGCGTGTGCCGCTCAAGCACATGCTCGGCACCAACCAGCCGAAGCTGCAGGAAATCGTCGCGCTGATGGAAGCCAACCTGGAAGAGCCGATCGACCTGGACGAACTGGCGGTGTACGTCGCCGTGTCGCGTCGCCAGTTGGAGCGCCTGTTCCAGAAATACCTGCATTGTTCGCCGTCGCGTTACTACCTCAAGCTGCGCCTGATCCGTGCACGGCAGTTGCTCAAGCAAACGCCGATGTCGATCATCGAAGTGGCGTCGGTGTGCGGGTTTGTCTCCACACCGCATTTCTCCAAGTGCTACCGCGAATACTTCGGCATTCCGCCACGGGATGAGCGTGTGGGCTCCAACACCACCCAGCAAGTGGCGATGATGCCAATCCCGCAGGCGCTGGTGTTGTCACCGTTGTCGGGGCCGATGTCGGCGTTGAGTCAGGCGCGTAATGAATCGACGTTTGCCAGCGTAAGGCTCTAAACCGAGGGGGCTTCATCGCAGGCAAGCCAGCTCCCACATTTTGATCTGTGAATACATTCAAATGTGGGAGCTGGCTTGCCTGCGATGGCGCTTTATCAGGCGCCGGAGTTCTGTTTGAACTGCACCAATGCCGGCAACAGCTGTTTGTCGATTGCCTGCCTCACGGCCGGCAGAATCGTCGCACTGCCGGTGTACATCTGCTCAACCATGCCCTTGAGGGCCTTGGCCCGCGCCGGGCTCAAACCGCGTACGGCGCACTCGCAGGCCTGTTCGGCGGTGGCGCCGCTGGACACTTCGAAACCCAGTGAGCGCAGTTGGCCCAGCAGGTCATCCTGGTCAATCAAATCCGCATGCATCATGACGTTTATCCTGGTGAAGGGAACGGGGCTCGAACTGGATTCTGGTAGCCACCCAAGCGGTCGGCAAGGGCCGATTGCACGAATGCCTCAGATGGCTATGAGCATGTCGTTTTCGGGCCGTTTACCGAACGCATTAATGGGCACACTGAACTCAGGCACTCAGCTTGAAGGTTTGGTCACCCTCAGGATGTCACGCTCACACAAGGCACTCTGCCCCGATCCAGTCACGGCTGGATCGGGGCTTTTTTTGCCTGGGATTTGTGCTGATTACACGGACGCCATCGCCGGCAATAGCCGCGCCACGGTCTAGCGCTGCAACACCAGGATGCGCGAGAGCAATTCATCCCGGTCGATATAGCACCCCTGAAAATGCCGCGCCCCCGAAGTGGGATCAAAAGCATTGCGCGCATGCAAGGTGCGGCGGTTGTCGAAGCACCACAACTCACCCGGGTTCAGGCGCTTGACCAGCCTAAAGCGATCCTCCCGCGTCATCGCAATAAACCGCCGATACGCCCGATACAGCAAGGGCATCTGCTCCACACTGGCCTCGAACGGCCCACGCAAAAAGTTAGCCATGCGAATCTCCGCCACCTCCCCCAACGCATCCAGCGCAATGATCGGCGCCAGGCGGCGATAGTCGCTGTGACGGTCCTTGTTGCGAAACTCCACGGGTATTTCACACAGCGCGCGAAACGCTTTGGGGTCTTCTGTGCGCAACGCATGGGCGATGGCAAATCCATCGACGAAAATGCTCTCGCCACCGCTGGCATCGTTCACCAGGCAGTGCAGGAATTGCAGGCCCGGTTGCAGCTCCCGCGTGGGCAGATCAGTGTGCAAGGGCAGGTTGAACGCGGTGTAGGCATTGCTGTCGGCATCGGCCTTGGATTGCACATTGAACAGCACGCCGAAGTTGCTCTCGCGGATGAAGGATATGCGCTTGGCGATCAGCGCCAGGGAGCCGGGCTCGGTTGGGACGCCTCGGATTTGCGTCAGGCCTGAATCGCGCAGCGCCAGCAACCATTGCAGTAGCGCGTTCGGGTCTTCCATGACGGCCTTGTATTCGAACGCCGGCAGTTCGAAGCGACTGTCCCACAGCTGCGATTGGGGCTTTGCCGCACGGCGTTCGGCACGGGATTCATCGTCGTAGGCATGGGCCCGCAACCAGCCGGGATCGTACTGACTGCGGTGGCCGCCGCTCCATGCCAACAACAGGTTGCCTTGGTCAAGACGTGCCGAGGCAGCCCTGAGATCGGCATCTATGTCGACAATCTCCAGCACTTGTTCACGGGTCACGCTGTACACGCATTCTGCACAGGGGCAGTTGTCTCGCAGCCATTGATGATGGAACGGGCTGACCCGCCCGTCGGCCCAATGCACAAGGATTTGATCTTCCAGCACCCGCACGTCCGCGATGTCGCAGATCTTCGGGTAGGTACGGAAATCGGCGACAGCGGCGGTTTGCATGGTGGCTCCTTATTATTTTTTGGGTGGCTATTTTTTCAGCGGCAGTCCAATCACTCGGCCAAGCAGTGCGGGGCGCGGCAGGTCGGCCTGCTCCGCACTGATAGCCGTGAGTTTTTCCAACGTGGCCTCGGTGAACGGCGCCGAATTCGGGCCCGCCAGATCAACGTGCAGCAGCATCTGCTCGTTGCCCGCCAGCTCCTTTTCATCTCCCACTAAATGCAGGCTGTGATAGAGGTGCAGGCGCTTGGCATCAAAGGCGATCAGTTGGGTATGCACCTCCACGTCGGCACCGAGTTTCACTTCGTGCAGGTAGTTGAGGTGCAGCTCCAGGGTGAACAGTGAATGGCCGCTGGTTTCACGGTTTTCGCTGTCCAGGCCCAGGGTGTCCATCAGCGCGTCGGTGGCGTAGCTGAAGATCAGCAGATAGAACGCGTCGCGCAGGTGGCCGTTGTAGTCCACCCAGTCGGGGTGGACCTGGGTGGTGTAGGTGGTGAGTGCGGGCATGTCAGGGGTTCCGTTATTCGGCGAAGGTCATGCCGTGCTTGGCCTTGGTGGTTTTCACCGCCTCCAGCACCGCCAGCAGGCAGTCATCACGATAGCGCTCCAGCGCCGAAATGCTGTGTTTGCCCAGTTGATCGCTGGTGCCGTCGACTACATCGTCGATCAGCTTGTCGGTCAGCTCCGGCGCCGGCAGGTAGGTCCACGGCAATTGCAGTGCCGGGCCGAACTGCGCCATGAAGTGGCGCATGCCGGCGTCGCCGCCGGCCAGGGTGTAGGTCAAGAAGGTACCCATGAACGACCAGCGCAGGCCCGCGCCAAAGCGGATCGCGTCGTCGATTTCGCCGGTGGTGGCCACGCCGTCATTGACCAGATGCAGGGCTTCACGCCACAGCGCTTCGAGCAGACGGTCAGCGATAAAGCCTGGGACCTCCTTGCGCACATGCAGGGGTCGCATGCCGAGGGATTCGTACACCTTGATCGCGGCTTGAACGGCTTCCGGCGCGGTGTTCTTGCCGCCGACCACTTCCACCAGCGGCAACAGGTAAACCGGGTTGAACGGATGGCCGACCACGCACCGCTCAGGGTGGGTCGAGCCCTCGTAGAACTCGCTCGGCAACAGGCCGGACGTGCTCGACCCAATCAACGCATTCGGCTTGGCCGCAGCACTGATCTTGCTGTGCAGGTCGAGTTTCAGCTCCAGGCGTTCCGGGGCGCTTTCCTGGATGAAGTCGGCGTCTTTCACACACTCTTCAATGGTGGCGACAAAGCGCAGGCGGTCCTGGGACGCACCCGGCGCCAGGCCTTGCTTTTCCAAGGCGCCCCAGGCGTTGGCGACACGTTTGCGCAGTGCGGCTTCGGCACCGGGCGCCGGGTCCCAGGCGATTACATCCAGGCCATGGGCCAGGGCGCGGGACACCCAGCCGCTGCCGATGACACCGCTGCCCAGGGCGGCGAAGGTTTTGATTTCGGTGATAAAGCTCATGGCAAATTCCTAAAATAGTGGTGGCAGCGATCAACCGCGTTTGGTCAAACCCATCTTGATTCGGCCTTCGGCCGGGGTCATGACCCGTGCACCCAGGCGGCTGAGGATTTCGCTCGCCCGTTCCACCAACTGGCCGTTGGTGGCGAGCACGCCTTTGTCCAGCCACAGGTTGTCTTCCAGGCCGACCCGCACGTTGCCGCCCAGCAGCACCGCTTGTGCCGCCATTGGCATTTGCATGCGGCCGATGCCGAAGCCGGCCCACACCGCGTCGGCTGGCAGGTTGTCGACCATGGCTTTCATGGTGGTGGTGTCCGCCGGCGCGCCCCATGGGATGCCCAGGCACAGTTGGAACAGCGGGTCGTCGAGCAGGCCTTCCTTGATCATCTGCTTGGCGAACCACAAGTGACCGGTGTCGAAGATTTCCAGCTCGGCCTTCACGCCCAGTTCCTGGATGCGCTTGGCGCCGGCCCGCAGTTGCGCCGGGGTGGAGACGTAAATAGTGTCGCCATCGCCAAAGTTCAGCGTGCCGCAGTCCAGTGTGCAGATTTCTGGCAGCAACTCTTCGACGTGAGCCAGGCGGGTCAACGGGCCGACCAGGTCGGTGTTGGGGCCGAACGCCATCGGGTTCTCGCCGCCACCGATCTCCAGATCACCGCCCATGCCGGCGGTGAGGTTGACGATGATGTCGATGTCAGCCTCACGGATGCGCTCCATCACTTCGCGGTACAGGGCGACGTCGCGGCTGAACTTGCCGGTTTCAGGGTCGCGCACATGGCAGTGCACAACGGTGGCGCCGGCCTTGGCAGCTTCCACGGCGGCGGCGGCGATTTGTTTGGGGGTGACCGGCACGTGTGGGCTGCGGCTGGTCGTGTCGCCAGCACCGGTGAGTGCGCAGGTGATGATGACGTCGTGGTTCATTAGGCGGTTCCTTACAGGCGTGGTGGTGCCGTTCGCAGCCCGGTTGAGCTGCGAAACGGTGGTTCAGAAAAAGTTATTTGCTGGTCAGTTGCAGGTTGGCCGCGGCCGGCTTGCCGTCGAAGGTTGTCACACCTTCCAGCCAGCGCGCCTGGTCTTGCGGGTGATCCTTGAGCCACTGCTTGGCGGACTCGATGGCGTCCTTGTGATCCAGCAACGGCTGCATCATCCGGCTCTCGTCGGCGGCGGTGAAGGTGAGGTTGGTCAGCAGTTTGTGCACGTTCGGGCATTGCTCGGCGTAGTTCGGCGCGGTGACGCTCCACACGGTGGCCATGCCTTCGTTCGGGCCCAGGGCGTCGTCGCTGCCGGTCAGGTAGGTCATGGCGACGTTGACGTTCATCGGGTGCGGCGCCCAACCAAAGAACACCACGGCTTCCTTGCGGCGCACCGCCCGGTCGACGGCGGCGAGCATGCCGGCTTCACTGGATTCCACCAGTTGGAACTTGCCCAGGCCGAACTGGTTCTTGGCGATCATCGCCTTGATTTGGGTGTTGGCGCCCGAGCCTGGCTCGATGCCGTAGATCTTGCCGCCCAGTTCTTTCTCGAACTTGGCGATGTCCGCGAAGGTTTTCAGGCCTTTGTCTGCCAGGTAAGTCGGCACGGCGAGGGTGGCGCGTGCGTCTTCCAGGCTGGGCTTGTCGAGGACTTTGACTTGCTTGGCGTCGACGAACGGCGTGATGGTCTGGGTCATCAGCGGGTTCCAGTAACCCAGGAACAAGTCCAGGCGCTGGTCGCGGATGCCGGCGAAGATGATTTGCTGGGAGGCGCTGGTCTGTTTGGTCTTGTAGCCGAGGCCGTCGAGCAACACTTGAGTCATGGCGCTGGTGGCGATTACGTCGGTCCAGTTCACCACGCCCATGCGCACGTTCTGGCAGGATGCCGCGTCGGCAGCCAGTACGTTCGTGCTCAAGATGGCGCTGGCGCTGAGTGCAAGCACACAGCGGCTGATCAGTCGGTTCATGGTGGATCCCTCGGCAGGTCGTTATTGTGGGGGCCGGTGTCTTTGTGCACCGTGGAGCCAAGTTACGTAGCTTTGGGGGCGACAAAACGCACGGCGGCGACCAGCTCTTGCACTGCAGCGACCTGCCCCCTTGAATCCACCCGAGAACGGGAGTATCACAGTGCCACGCTGCCCGTCCTACGAGAGCGCCACCATGTCCCAGGATTTCTACTTCCTGCTGATGCCGGGCTTCTCGGCCATCGGCTTTATCTCCGCGCTGGAACCGTTGCGGGTGGCCAATCGCTTTCGTGGCGAGCTGTACCGCTGGCATGTGTTGAGTGCCGATGGCGGCGCGGTGCTGGCGAGCAATGGCATGTCGGTCAACGCCGATGCCGCGTTGGAACCGCTGAAGAAAGGCGCGACCTTGCTGGTGGTGGCCGGCTTCGAACCGCTGCAATTCGCCACCCCCGCGTTGGAACACTGGCTGCGCCGCCTCGACCATGATGGCGTGACCCTCGGCGCCATTGACACCGGCGCCTGCGTCCTCGCCGAAGCGGGCCTGCTCGACGGCCACCGCCTGACCCTGCACTGGGAAGCCATCGACGCCTTCAAGGAATCTTATCCACAGCTCACCGTGACCCAGGAACTGTTCGAGATCGACCGCCGCCGTATCACCTGCGCCGGCGGTACGGCCTCGATCGACCTGATGCTCGACCTGATCGCCCAGTCCCACGGCCCCGAACTGGCGATCCAGGTCTCCGAACAATTCGTGCTCGGCCGCATCCGCCCACGCAAAGACCACCAGCGCATGCAGATCGCCACGCGCTACGGCATCAACAACAAGAAGCTGGTGCAGGTGATCGGCGAGATGGAGCAGCACACTGAGCCGCCCCTGAGCACATTGGCCCTGGCCGAGGCGATCAAAGTGACGCGTCGCCAACTGGAGCGCCTGTTCCGTCTGCACCTGAACGACACCCCCAGCAACTTCTACCTTGGCCTGCGCCTGGAAAAAGCCCGGCAGCTCTTACGTCAAAGCGGTATGAGCGTGCTGGAAGTGAGTATTGCGTGCGGGTTTGAATCTCCGTCGTATTTCACCCGCAGTTATCGGGCGCGGTTTGCCAAGTGTCCACGGGAGGATCGGCGACGAGAGGTTGTTTGACGGCCAATTATAGTCAATTATACTCATGACTATAATTTATAGTCATTTCCATAATTGAGTGTAAAACCATGTCCAAGCACAGCGGCTTTGTATTCCGCCGTCCCACGCTGGCAAGCAGTATTGCCGATGGTCTGGTGGGGGCCGGTATCCAGGATTTCACCTCTGGCCTGTTTCTCGCGGCGCCGCGTCGCACGGGCAAAAGTACTTTTTTGCGCGAAGACCTGATCCCGGAGTGTCAGCTTCGAGGGTGGCTGGCGGTGTACGTCGATCTGTGGGCTGACAAAGAAAAAGACCCCGCAGAGTTGATTGCCAGCGCCATCGCCGCAGCGCTGGTTCCCTATGAAAAGGGCATTCGCAAGCTCGCCAAGAACCTTGGGATCGAGAAACTGAGCTTTCTGCGCACGTTGTCCTGGGACTTCAGCAAGCCTCAATTGCCCGTCGGCGCGACGTTGACCCAGGCCTTGGAGTTGCTCCATCACGCGGCGGAAAAACCCGTGGTCCTGGTGATTGACGAAGCGCAGCACGCGTTGACCAGCGATTCAGGCATCAATGCGATGTTTGCGCTGAAGGCCGCCCGGGATCAGCTCAACCAGGGGCGTGACGAGGACGGCAGCGGTTTGCATCTGGTGTTCACCGGCTCCAATCGCGACAAGCTGGCCCATTTGGTTCTGGGCAAAAGCCAGCCATTCTTCGGCTCCAGCATCACGCCGTTTCCGCTGCTGGGTAAGGCGTTCACACAAGCCTATACCGCGCACCTCAATGCGCACTTGGCGAAAACCAACCAATTCAGCGCGGACGATATTGATGAGGCTTTTGAGCTGGTTGGCCGTCGCCCCGAGATGCTTCGTACCATCATTGGAGAAGTGGCGCTGGAGTTGGGCGAGGCGAGCAATTTGGGTCAACTGCTGCACAGCCGCGCCGAACTGTTGCGCGCCGGCGTTTGGACCGAGTTCGAAAGTGCCTGGAACGCCCTCACCATTCCCCAGCGTGCGGTGCTGGAAGTGATGGTGGAGCGCTCACAGAACAACGAACCGTTCGCGCCGTTTACCGACAGTACGCTCACGGCGGTCAGCAAAGCGCTGGAAGAGATGGGCAGCGATATGGTGCCAGGTACCCAGACGATTCAGGCTTGCATCGATGCCCTGCGTGACAAGGAACTGGTGTGGAAGTCGAGCCGGGGAGGGTATGCCCTAGAAGACAAGACCTTTGGTGACTGGTTGCGGCAAAAACGCAAAAACGCCACAACACCGTAGGAGCCGGCTTGCCGGCGATGGCGTCCAGTCAGCCCTGTATCTATTGGCTGACACACCGCTATCGCCGGCAAGCCGGCTCCTACAAGGGTTGTGTGTGGCTTATTTCTTTAACAGGGCCGAGCACGCTGCTTTGTAGGCTTCGTGTTGGTACTTGTTCAGCGTCGCGGGCAGATCAAAATTGTGCTTCTTGTTCTGCGCATTAATGGTCTGCGGCGACAGCAGCGTCACTTCAACACCGTCCAGCAACTGAAACACCCCTTCAATCTTGAACGTCGTCGGGCCGCCGGCAAACTCGCCTTTTTTGCTGCGCTTCTTGATGGCGATACGGGTGATGCCGTTTTCCTGTACGAACGTTTTCACTTGAGCGGCGAAGGCTTTGACGTTGGCGGCCTCATCGTCGTCTTCAAGTGCGATCTTCTTGGTCGCCAGGGCGACATGGCTCAACGCCTGATTGTCCAGGAGGGCGACCGCGATGATGGCTTCGCTGCCTTTGATTTCGATGCCGCAAATAGTCATGAATAGCCTTGGTTCAGAGAAAAGTGGCGGTGATTGTCGTTTATTCCTGCCCGATCGACTCCAAAAACTCCGACCGCTCATCGCTCATCCGTGCCAGACAATCATTCTGCGCAATCGCATACGCCTTGGTGCCGTTCACTGCCGGGAAGGTGTCCACGGCGCAGTCGGCATCGCGTAACTTTTCCCACTTCTGCTGGGCATCCTTCAGACGAGCGGTAATGTCCGCCAGCTTGGTCTTGTCGCTGCCGTAGGTCGAAGCCATGCGTTCCAGCAGGCCCTGATAGTTATCCTTGAGCAATTGCTCGGCGGTGGTTTTGTTATAGGAGGCGCATTCCAGGGTTTGCTTGTCGTTTTCGATGCCATCGCACGGCGTGCTGTCGGTGTCTTCGGCGGCGTGGACGCCGGTTGCGATGAGTGCCAAAGCCAGGAAAATCGATTTCATTGCGCCGTCTCATATCAGGTGATGCGGGAATTCTGGCTCAAGCGTAAGACAAAGAACAGCCGCCAGTCAGACCTCTCATACCAGCCTTTGTCGTGGATTGACGCTTTCGGCAATTCCCCTGTCGTTTTTGCACCCGGCTCTGTCGGCCCCTGGGCATATGCTGGCCCCAAAGCGCCGGCAGACGATTCGGCGCATGAATCGCCAATAAGGGGACGCCTGATGAGCCCAGCCGAATTGCACGCCGACAGCATCGTTATCGACGGGCTGATTATTGCCAAGTGGAACCGCGACCTGTTCGAGGACATGCGCAAAGGCGGTCTCACTGCCGCTAACTGCACCGTGTCGGTGTGGGAAGGGTTCCAGGCCACCATCAACAATATCGTGGCCAGCCAGACCCTGATCCGTGAAAACAGCGACCTGGTGATCCCGGTGAAAACCACCGCCGACATCCGCCGTGCCAAGGAACAAGGCAAGACCGGCATCATCTTCGGCTTCCAGAACGCCCACGCCTTTGAAGACCAGCTCGGCTATGTCGAGATCTTCAAGCAGCTCGGCGTCGGTGTGGTGCAGATGTGCTACAACACCCAGAACCTGGTCGGCACCGGTTGCTACGAGCGTGATGGCGGCCTGTCGGGTTTCGGCCGTGAAATCGTTGCTGAGATGAACCGCGTCGGCATCATGTGCGACCTGTCCCACGTCGGCTCCAAGACTTCCGAAGAAGTCATCCTCGAATCGAAAAAGCCAGTGTGCTACTCCCACTGCCTGCCGTCCGGCCTTAAAGAGCACCCGCGCAACAAGTCCGATGAAGAGCTGAAGTTCATCGCCGACCACGGTGGTTTTGTCGGCGTGACCATGTTCGCGCCGTTCCTGGCCAAGGGCATCGATTCGACCATCGACGACTATGCCGAAGCCATCGAATACACCATGAACATCGTCGGCGAAGACGCCATCGGCATCGGCACCGACTTCACCCAGGGCCATGGCCAGGATTTCTTCGAAATGCTGACCCATGACAAGGGCTATGCCCGCCGCCTGACCAGCTTCGGCAAGATCATCAACCCGCTGGGCATCCGCACCGTGGGCGAGTTCCCCAATCTCACCGAGACCCTGCTCAAGCGCGGCCACCCCGAGCGCGTGGTACGCAAGATCATGGGCGAAAACTGGGTCAACGTCTTGAAAGACGTCTGGGGCGAATAAGCCACCGCCAACGCATCTTTTCCCCCGGCCGTTCGCGCCGGGGGCATTAACAAGAATTTTTCTGGAGTTAAGTTTCCATGGCCAAGATCGCCCCGCAATTGCCTATCGAAGTCGACAGCGAAACCGGTGTCTGGACCTCCGACGCCCTGCCCATGCTGTACGTGCCGCGCCATTTCTTCGTCAACAACCACATCGGTATCGAAGAAGTGCTGGGCGCCGATGCCTACGCCGAAATCCTCTACAAGGCTGGCTACAAGTCCGCTTGGCACTGGTGTGAAAAAGAAGCTGAATGCCACGGCCTGGAAGGCGTCGCGGTGTTTGAGCACTACATGAAGCGCCTGTCGCAACGCGGCTGGGGCTTGTTCAAGATCCAGGACATCGACCTCGACAAGGGCACCTGCAGCGTCAAGCTGGAACACTCCGCGTTTGTGTACGTGTACGGCAAGGTCGGGCGCAAAGTGGACTACATGTTCACTGGCTGGTTTGCCGGCGCCATGGACCAGATTCTGCAAGCCCGCGGCAGCCAGATCCGCACTGTCGCCGAACAAGTCTACGGAGGCTCCGAAGAGGGCCACGATGACGGCCTGTTTACCGTCAAGCCGTTGTAAGCCGAGGACCGTGCCATGGCTTTCGAAGCAATGTTCCAGCCGATCCAGATCGGCAAACTGACCATCCGCAACCGCGTGCTCAGCACCGCCCACGCCGAGGTCTACGCGACCGACGGCGGGATGACCACTGACCGCTATGTGAAGTACTACGAAGAGAAAGCCAAGGGCGGTATCGGCCTGGCGATCTGCGGCGGTTCCTCTGTTGTGGCTATCGACAGCCCGCAGGAATGGTGGAGTTCGGTCAACCTGTCCACCGACCGCATCATCCCGCACTTCCAAAACCTGGCCGACGCCATGCACAAGCATGGCGCCAAGATCATGATCCAGATTACCCACATGGGCCGTCGCTCGCGTTGGGACGGCTTCAACTGGCCGACCCTGATGTCGCCGTCCGGCGTACGTGAGCCGGTGCACCGTGCCACTTGCAAGACCATCGAGCCGGAAGAAATCTGGCGCGTGATCGGCAACTACGCCAGCGCCGCCAAACGCGCCAAGGCCGGCGGCCTGGACGGTGTTGAGTTGTCCGCTGTGCACCAGCACATGATCGACCAGTTCTGGAGCCCGCGGGTTAACAAGCGTACTGACGAGTGGGGCGGCACCTTCGAAGGCCGCATGAAGTTCGGCCTGGAAGTATTGAAAGCCGTACGCGCCGAGGTCGGTGACGACTTCTGCGTAGGCATGCGCCTGTGCGGTGACGAGTTCCACCCGGACGGCCTGTCCCATGAAGACATGAAGCAGATCGCCAAGTATTACGACGACACCGGCATGCTGGATTTCATCGGCGTGGTGGGCTCGGGTTGCGACACGCACAACACCCTGGCCAACGTGATCCCCAACATGAGTTATCCACCGGAGCCGTTCCTGCACTTGGCAGCCGGCATCAAGGAAGTGGTCAAGGTTCCGGTGCTGCACGCGCAGAACATCAAGGACCCGAACCAGGCCACGCGCATCCTCGAGGGCGGCTATGTGGACATGGTCGGCATGACCCGTGCGCACATCGCCGACCCGCACCTGATCGCCAAGATCAAGATGGGCCAGATCGACCAAATCAAGCAGTGCGTCGGCGCCAACTATTGCATCGATCGCCAGTACCAGGGCCTGGATGTGTTGTGCATCCAGAACGCCGCGACCTCCCGTGAATACATGGGTGTGCCGCACATCATCGAAAAAACCACCGGCGTCAAACGCAAGGTTGTGGTGGTCGGTGCCGGCCCGGCCGGGATGGAGGCTGCGCGCGTGGCCGCCGAGCGTGGTCACGACGTGACCCTGTTCGAGAAGAAAGAGTTTATTGGTGGGCAGATCACCACGGCGTCCAAGGCGCCGCAACGTGACCAGATTGCCGGTATCACCCGCTGGTACCAACTGGAACTGGCGCGGTTGAAGGTCGACCTGCGCCTGGGCGTGGCCGCCGATGCCGACACTATCCTGGACGTACGTCCGGACGTGGTGGTGCTGGCGGTGGGCGGACATCCGAACGTGGAACAGAACGAACACTGGGGCGCAGCCGAAGGCTTGGTGGTGAGCAGTTGGGACGTGCTCGACGGCAAAGTCGCGCCGGGCAAGAACGTGCTGGTGTACGACACCATCTGCGAATTCACCGGCATGTCGGTGGCGGATTTCCTCGCGGACAAAGGCAGCCAGGTCGAAATCGTCACCGACGACATCAAGCCGGGCGTAGCCATTGGCGGTACGTCGTTCCCGACCTACTACCGCAGCATGTACCCGAAGGAAGTGATCATGACCGGCGACATGATGCTGGAAAAGGTCTACCGCGAAGGCGACAAGCTGGTGGCGGTGCTGGAAAACGAATACACCGGCGCCAAAGAGGAGCGGGTGGTGGACCAGGTGGTCGTCGAGAACGGCGTGCGCCCGGACGAAGCCATCTACTACGCACTCAAGGAAGGCTCGCGCAACAAGGGCCAGATCGACGTCGAAGCCTTGTTCGCGATCAAGCCGCAGCCGTGCCTGAGCGAGGCGGGTGATGGGTACTTGCTGTTCCGCATTGGTGACTGTGTGGCGCAGCGTAATACCCACGCTGCGATCTATGACGCCCTGCGCTTGTGCAAGGATTTCTGAGCCACCTTGAACCAATGTGTACTCGGTCAAAATGTGGGAGGGGGCTTGCCCCCGATGGCGGAGTGTCAGTTGATACAGCTGTAGCTGACCCACTGCTATCGGGGGCAAGCCCCCTCCCACATTCAGCGCCAGTTTCACAGTAGACCTGTGTGGTCTGTGGGAGCTTCACCATGTTGAACACCTTGCTGCCTATTCTCTTGTTTGCCGCCCTGGGCCTTGCTGTCCTCGGCGCCTTGCGCCGGGTGAACATGTGGCGCCGTGGCCGCGCGTCCAAGGTCGACCTGCTGGGCGGCCTGCTGGCCATGCCCAAGCGCTACATGGTCGACCTGCACCACGTGGTTGCCCGCGACAAATACATCGCCAACACCCACGTCGCTACCGCGCTGGGTTTTGTGTTGTCGGCGCTGTTGGCGATCCTGGTGCACGGCTTTGGCCTGCATAACCGCATCCTCGGTTATGCCTTGCTACTGGCCTCGGTGCTGATGTTTGTCGGTGCCACATTCGTGTACCTGCGTCGGCGCAATCCGCCGTCGCGCCTGTCGAAAGGCCCATGGATGCGCCTGCCGAAAAGCCTGATGGCGTTCTCGGTGAGCTTCTTCCTGGTGACGCTGCCGGTGGCTGGCATCCTGCCGGCTGATTTCGGCGGTTGGCTGCTGGCCGCGTTGCTGGGTGTTGGTGTGCTGTGGGGCGTGTCCGAGATGTTCTTCGGCATGACCTGGGGCGGCCCGATGAAACACGCCTTCGCCGGTGCCTTGCACCTGGCTTGGCACCGTCGCGCCGAGCGCTTTGGCGGTGGCCGTTCCACCGGGTTGAAGCCGCTGGACCTCAGCGATAAAACCGCGCCGTTGGGCGTGGAAAAACCCAAGGATTTCACCTGGAACCAACTGCTCGGTTTCGACGCCTGCGTGCAGTGCGGCAAGTGCGAAGCCGCGTGCCCGGCGTTCGCCGCCGGCCAGCCACTGAACCCGAAAAAACTGATCCAGGATATGGTCGTTGGCCTGGCCGGCGGCACGGATGCCAAGTTCGCCGGCAGCCCCTATCCAGGCAAACCGATCGGCGAACACAGCGGCAGCCCGCACCAGCCCATCGTCAACGGCCTGGTGGACGCCGAGACCCTGTGGTCGTGCACCACCTGCCGCGCCTGCGTGGAAGAGTGCCCGATGATGATCGAGCACGTGGACGCCATCGTCGATATGCGCCGCCACCTCACCCTGGAAAAAGGCGCCACGCCAAACAAGGGCGCCGAAGTGCTGGAGAACCTGATCGCCACCGACAACCCCGGCGGTTTCGCACCGGGTGGTCGCCTGAACTGGGCGGCAGACCTGAACCTGCCGCTGCTCAGCGAAAAAGGCAGCTGCGAGGTGCTGTTCTGGGTCGGCGACGGTGCCTTCGACATGCGTAACCAACGTACCCTGCGTGCCTTCGTCAAAGTGCTCAAAGCCGCCAAGGTCGACTTTGCCGTGCTGGGCCTGGAAGAGCGTGACAGCGGCGACGTGGCCCGTCGTCTGGGCGACGAAGCGACGTTCCAGTTGCTGGCTTCGCGCAATATCCAGACCCTGGCCAAATACAGCTTCAAGCGTATCGTCACCTGCGATCCGCACAGCTTCCATGTGCTGAAAAACGAATACGGCGCCTTCAATGGTAACTATCTGGTGCAGCACCACAGTACGTTCATGGCCGAGTTGATCGGCGAAGGCGCACTGAACCTGGGCCAGCACAAAGGCAACAGTGTGACCTATCACGACCCGTGCTACCTGGGCCGCTACAACGGCGAATACGAGGCGCCGCGCCAAGTGCTGCGGGCCTTGGGCATCGAGGTCAAGGAGATGCAACGCTCGGGCTTCCGCTCACGCTGCTGCGGTGGGGGTGGCGGTGCGCCGATTACCGACATTCCCGGTAAGCAACGGATCCCGGACATGCGCATGGACGACATCCGCGAAACCGGCGCCGAGCTGGTGGCCGTGGGTTGCCCGCAATGCACGGCGATGCTGGAAGGCGTAGTCGAGCCGCGCCCGTTGATCAAGGATATTGCCGAGCTGGTGGCCGACGCATTACTTGAAGATGCAGTGCCCACCAAAGCTCCCATCAAGCGTGAACCTGCGGAGGTGCATTAATGAGCGACATTATCCGCCGCGACCCACGGGCCGAATGGATCGCCCGCAACCGCCTGCACCCGCTGCACGCAGCGATGCAACCGGTGCAACACAGCTGGATGGGACCTAACGGGGTCATCCGCAAGAACGTCCATGGCGTCGGCTTCATCGGCCCCAATGGCATCAAGCGCATCGACCGCAGTGGCGCCCAGCAGGGTGGCGCGGCCAAGCGTACCGCGGCCGTGGAAGTGCAGTTGCCACTGCATCAGGTGGCGGCGCCTGCGTTCTACATCAACGTGGTGCCGGACATGGTCGGTGGTCGCTTGAGCAGCCACGACCGCGACTTGCTCGGCCTGGCCCGGCAACTGGCTGGCAGCGACGGCGCGGTGCTGGCGGTGGTGTTTGGCGAACACAAGGAAAATGCGTTTGCCACCGCAGGCGTCGACCGCCTGCTGGTGATGGACGGCCACGAATTCGACGGTTATTCACCGGAACAACGCGTGCAGGGTTTGCGTGCGGTGGATAACCAGTTCAACCCGCGCCACTGGTTGCTGCCCGATAGCCGCAGCGGTGGCGGCGAACTGGGCCGACGGTTTGCCGCCAGCCTCAAGGAGCGCCCGGCTACGCGGGTTTGGCAGATCAAGGGCGACGAGTGCATCGGCCGCGCCGGTGCAGGCCAGGAAGACTTGGCCCGTGCGCTGCCACGCCTGATTCTGGCGGCCGTTGAATGTGCCGATCCCGTCAGTGAAACCCGTCACGAAGTGCTCCCCGTGGAGTTATCCACAGCCCTGGCGCGCAGCCTGCCACGCATCGAAGACCTCGGTGCGGTGGCGGTGGATCCGGCGGCGATTCCCATGGCCGAAGCGGAATTCATTTTCTCCGGCGGCAACGGCGTGAAGGACTGGGCCTTGTTCCACCAGACCGCGGCGGCCCTGGGCGCCACCGAAGGCGCCTCGCGGGTGGCGGTGGACGATGGCTTCATGGCGCGTGATCGCCAAGTCGGCGCCAGCGGCACCTGGGTCACGGCGCGGGTCTACGTGGCCGTGGGTATTTCCGGGGCGATCCAGCACCTGCAAGGCATCGGTGCCTGCGACAAGGTAGTAGCGATCAACCTCGACCCTGGTTGCGACATGATCAAGCGGGCCGATCTCTCGGTCATCGGCGAAAGCGCCGCGATTCTGCAAGCCTTGATCGTTGCGGTCGAGGCCTACCGCAACGGCGCCAAGCGCGACGCGGCTTGAGGATATGAGCATGAACACGAATGTCATCAGCCTGGTATCCATCGGCGCCCACCCGACCTCCGGGCGCCCGCGCCGCGCCGAACAAGACGCGCGTGCGGTGGAACTCGGCCTGCAAATGGCTGGGGATAAGTTGCAAGTGTTGCACGCCGGCAACATCAATGAGCCGACCCTGCGTAGCTACCTGGGCATGGGATTGCCGCAGTTGCATGTGCTGGAGCAACCGGCGGGCAGCGATGCCTTGCCCGTTCTCAGTGAATACCTGCGCGACGCCGGTGCCCAAGTGGTGCTCGCTGGTAGCCAGGCCGAAACCGGCGAAGGTTCGGGTATGTTGCCGTACCTGCTGGCTGAGCAGTTGGGTTGGCCGCTGATTGTCGGGCTGGCGCAGGTCGAGTCCATCGATGGCGGCGTGGCCCATGTGCTGCAAGCCTTGCCACGCGGGCAGCGGCGGCGCCTGAAGGTACGCCTGCCGTTCCTGGCGACAGTGGATAACGCCGCGCCCAAGCCTCGGCAAAGCGCTTACGGCCCGGCGCAGCGCGGTGAGCTGGCGGCCCATGAAGTCGAAATCGAACAAGACGAGTTACTCACAGGCGCCGTGCTCCAGCCGGCCAAACCAAGGCCCAAACGCCTCAAGGTGATCAAGGCCAAGAGCGGTGCCGACCGTATGAAAGCCGCCACTGCCAAGGCCAGTGGCGGCGGTGGGCAAGTGCTCAAGGGCCTCAGTCCGGAAGCGGGCGCCGAAGCTATCCTCAAACTGCTTGTAGAGGAAGGCGTCGTACGCTAACCCCCCGTAGGAGCTGGCTTGCCAGCGATAGCAATCGTTCAGCCGATGGATGTCTCGACTGACACGCCGTCATCGCCGGCAAGCCGGCTCCTACAGAGGGTTTACCCACAATCCCTGTTGACCCGTCTGTGGATAACCTGTTCGCGGTTGTCCACACCCCCTGTGAATCAAGCCCTGCAGCCCTCTGTACGAAAAACAACCAGGCTAACTGACGGTTTTTACTTGGGTTTTTCGTTGCTCTTGTGCATTTCTCCAGACCGACTTGCCCCCATAGTCTGTTGGCGCTTCTGTGGATAACATGTTCGCTCTCCGCTGAAGCCCTTATTAATCAAGGCTTTCACTGGATTGATCAAAATATGATCGAATTGGTTTTTTTTCCGGCTGAAATCCCTGGAAACCGCGTTTTGTGAAGGTTTTAGGTGGTTTTCCACAGCGTTCTCCGAGTTGCCCCCAAAGTCTGTTGGTGCTTCTGTGGATAAGGTGTTCGCGTACCGCTACAGGCCACGTAAATCATGGCTTCTATTCAGTTGATCAATAAATGAACAAGGCTGGGCCAGACCGACTGACTGGATTAAGTCACGGATTTTTTTCACTTAATTTCAGGAGGGAAGCGTACTTGCCCACAATTGCTGTGGGTGGCTTTGTGGATAACTTGTTGGGTAAAGGCTGGAGGGCAGGGGAATCAAGGGTTATCAGAGGGTTGGGTGTTTTTTGTACAACCCAGCCCTCTGGAGATCAAAAGGTTATTCGTGAACTGCAACACCTTTGAGGTACGGCGCTGGAGCCGCCCCCAAGTTGTTCAGCATGCGCTCGCTGTACCAATCCACAAAGTTCACCACGCCGAACTCATAGGTCTTGGAGTACGGACCTGGCTGGTAGGCGGTGGAGTTGATGCCGCGCTGGTTCTCTTCGGCCAGGCGACGGTCCTGGTCGTTGGTGGCGTCCCACACTTGGCGCATGCGCTCGACGTCGTAGTCCACACCTTCCACGGCGTCCTTGTGCACCAGCCATTTAGTGGTGACCATGGTTTCCTGGGCGCTGATCGGCCACACGGTGAACACGATGATGTGATCGCCCATGCAGTGGTTCCAGGAGTGGGGCAGGTGCAGGATGCGCATCGAGCCCAGGTCTGGGTTCTTGATGCGGCCCATGAGTTTGGCGCAGCCCTGCTTGCCGTCCAGAGTCATCGACACGGTGCCCTTGAGCAGCGGCATGCGCACGATGCGGTTACGCAAGCCGAAGCTGGCGTGCGCGTACGGGATCTTCTCGGCATCCCAGGCGGCGGCGGAGGCGGCCACGTGATCCTTGAACGCTTGGTCGGCGCGCGGGTCGGTGACGTCGTCCCATTCCAGCAGGGTTTTCAACAGTTCCGGGTGCGACGCGTTGCAGTGGTAGCACTCGCGGTTGTTTTCCAGCACCAGCTTCCAGTTGGCTTTCTCCATCAAGGTGGTGGTAATCGCCACCTTGGTGTTCTCCATGTCGTAGGGTTCCATGTAATGGTTCAGCGTCGACAGGAAATCATCGATGGCCGGCGGGTTCTCCGCCAGGCTGATGAAGATGTAGCCGCCAGCGGTCTTTACGTTCACCGGCTTCAAACCGTACTGCTTCATGTCGAAGTCGGCGCCCATCTCGGTGCCGGCGAACAGCAGTCGGCCGTCCAGTTCGTAGGTCCACTGGTGGTAGTGGCAGACCAGTTTGGCGACCTTGCCCTTGTCGCTGGTGCACAAGCGCGAACCACGGTGACGACACACGTTATGGAAGGCATGCACGACGCCTTCGGCGCCACGGATCACGATGATCGGGTTCTTGCCTACTTGCAGGGTCAGATAGTTGCCCTTGGTGGGGATCTCGCAGGTCATGCCGGCGATCAGCCACTCTTTCTGGAAGATCTCCTGCATGTCGATATCAAACAGCCGTTCATCAGAGTAGAACGGCTGTGGCAGCGAGAAAGTGCGCTCGCGCTCTTGCAGCATTTGCGCGGTGGCCTTGCGTGCGGGTTCCAGCGGATCGCCCAAGCTTAAGGTTGCGGTGACGTCCATCGTGTGTGTCCTCATGGCCATTCTGTGTGGCCGAGATAAGTGGCTAATCAGG
The DNA here is from genome assembly GCF_037479595.1 of Pseudomonas sp. MYb541. Taxonomy (NCBI): domain Bacteria; kingdom Pseudomonadati; phylum Pseudomonadota; class Gammaproteobacteria; order Pseudomonadales; family Pseudomonadaceae; genus Pseudomonas; species Pseudomonas sp. MYb541. The sequence goes on from NZ_JBBGYS010000009.1 coordinate 25,167, forward strand.
TTTGCAGCAAGGCGTAAAGAAAGCGTCTGTGTTGGGAGCGAGTGTGGGGCCGCCGATGCGCCGAACCTTATCCATGGGCGACATGGCCCAATCTGTTCCCGACGCGCAACCCTAGGTCGTTGGGGGCTGGTCGCGATAAGTATGTGAATGTCGCAGATAGGTAAATGGGTGGTTCTGGCGTTACGCAGAATCGCCACCATAAGGCCGATGTCGGCGGTGGAGAACAACATGTCCAATAATTTCCTGAATCCGGTAACCACCCAGACCTGGGCCAATGGTCGGCACATTGTCCGTTGCGTCAAAGTCATCCAGGAAACCTGGGACGTGCGCACCTTCTGTTTCATGGCCGATCAACCGATCCTGTTTTTTTTCAAGCCGGGGCAATTTGTCACCCTGGAGCTGGAAATCGAAGGCCAGCCGATCATGCGTTCCTACACCATTTCCAGCTCACCGTCGGTGCCGTACAGTTTCTCGGTGACCATCAAGCGCGTGCCGGGCGGCAAGGTTTCCAACTGGTTGCACGACACCCTGCATGAAGGGCAAGAGCTGGCGGTGCACGGGCCGGTGGGCTTGTTCAATGCCATCGACTTCCCAAGCCCGAAAGTGTTGTATCTCAGCGGCGGTGTGGGGATAACGCCAGTCATGTCCATGGCGCGCTGGTTCTACGACACCAACGCCAACGTCGACATGACGTTTATCCACAGCGCCCGTTCGCCCAAGGACATCATCTACCACCGTGAGCTGGAACACATGGCGTCGCGGATCGATAACTTCAGCCTGCACCTGATCTGCGAGAAACACGGCTTGGGTGAGCCATGGGCGGGTTATCGCGGTTACCTGAACCACAAGATGCTCGAACTGATGGTGCCGGACTTCCTGGAGCGTGAAGTGTTCTGCTGCGGGCCTACGCCGTACATGAACGCGGTGAAGCGCCTGCTGGAAGTGGCGGGTTTCGACATGACGCGTTACCACGAGGAATCGTTCGGCGCCACGCCGCCGGAAGCCCGTGCGGATGCGGTCGAACAAGCCGAACAAGCCGCCGACGCGCCGGAAATCGACCTGGCGGATCTGCATCAGGTGGAGTTCATTGCATCGGGTAAAAGCATTCGTGTCGCCCCTGGTGAAACCGTGCATGCGGCGGCGGCCAAGCTTGGGCTGTTGATCCCGAAAGCCTGTGGCATGGGCATTTGCGGCACCTGCAAGGTGATGAAGCTGGGCGGCGAGGTCGAGATGGACCACAACGGCGGGATTACGGAAGAAGACGAAGCCGAAGGCTACATCCTGTCGTGCTGCAGCGTGCCGAAGGGTGATGTGCGCATCGAGTTCTGACCAATGATCGTTCCCACGCAGAGCGTGGGAACGATCAACAGTCCCGCGTTGCAGGTCATGAGTCTGCGGCGCGGGCCTTAGTGGTTAGCGGACAAAAAGGTTGATGATGTATCCGCCGGATGCTGTCATTTCGAACTCTTTTCCAGTGACGGTAAAAGTTCTGGATGGCTCGATGATGGTGTCGCCGACGTTCGCCAGCTTCCTAAGATCGTCCAAGCCGACGAGCGTGGCGTTGACGTCGGCGCGCGATTGCGAATCAGTGGTGTAGCATTGAATTTCCATGATGTTGCCCTCGATAGGATTTCCATTTCCAGCCGACTATTCGGCAGGCAGTCAGCCCCGAAGTAACGCATCCGTTTGTTCGGGGTGACGAGATCCTATCCAAGACAGGGGGTAGATAGATACTGTCAGAAATACGTACAAACAGTCTCTGAAAACGCGCTGAAAGGCCCGTGGTTTCAGGCTTCCATCACTTTCCGAATATCCGCCGCCAATTCTCTTACACGTTCTTCCTCGGTATCCCACGCACACATGAAGCGTGCGCCGCCTTTGCCGATAAAGGTGTAGAAACGCCAGCCCTTGGCGGTCAACGCGGCAATCGCCGGTTCCGAGAGTTGCAGGAACACGCCGTTTGCCTGCACCGGGAACATCAACTCCACGCCGGGAATATCCGCCACCAGGCTGCTCAGCAGTTGAGCGCAGTGGTTGGCGTGACGCGCGTGTTTGAGCCAGGCGTCGTTTTCCAGCAGGCCTACCCACGGCGCGGACAGGAAGCGCATTTTCGAGGCCAGTTGGCCGGCCTGCTTGCAGCGGTAGTCGAAGTCTTCGGCCAGCTTGTGGTTGAAGAACAGGATCGCTTCACCCACGGCCATACCGTTCTTGGTGCCGCCAAAGCACAGCACGTCCACGCCGGCTTTCCAGGTCAGGTCGGCGGGCGAGCAGCCGAGGAACGCGCAGGCGTTGGAGAACCGCGCGCCGTCCATGTGCAGGTTCAGCCCCAACTCTTTGCAGGTCACGCTGATGGCGCGTATTTCATCCGGGGTATACACGCTGCCGACTTCCGTGGCTTGGGTCAGGGTGACCACGCGTGGTTTGGGGTAGTGGATGTCCTGGCGCTTGAGGGCGATCTCGCGGATCGACTCCGGGGTCAGCTTGCCGTTTTCGGTGCGAGCGGTGAGCAGCTTGGAACCGTTGGAGAAAAACTCCGGCGCGCCGCATTCGTCGGTCTCGACGTGGGCGGTTTCCGAGCAAATCACGCTATGGTAGCTCTGGCACAGCGAAGACAACGCCAGGGAGTTGGCGGCGGTGCCGTTGAAGGCGAAGAACACTTCGCAGTCGGTTTCGAACAAGTTGCGGAAACCGTCGGCGGCGCGGTGGGTCCATTCATCATCGCCGTAGGCGCGCTGATGGCCCTGGTTGGCTTGTTCCATGGCGGCCCAGGCTTCCGGGCAGATGCCCGAATAGTTGTCACTGGCGAATTGTTGGCTCTTGTCGGTCATGGCCCATTCCTGTGGTCGATGTTGGTGCGCACTGTAACCAAGATTGTCGCGGGTGCGCACGTACTGTAAATGCAAAGTCACTGGGGAATTATGCACGGTACTGAAACGATTCCTGTCGGACGCGTCCGTGATGGCGCTTTGGATCTGCTCAAGTGGCTGGCGCTGTTGAGTATGGTGTTGGACCACTTGCGCTATGTCGGTTTGAGCCTGGACGGCCTGTATGTGCCGGGGCGCCTGGCGTTCCCGTGGTTTTGCCTGGCGATTGCGGCCAACTTGCATCGGGCGAGAAACTCACCTGTCACGGGCCAGTGGCGGTACTTGGGCTGGCTGTTGCTGTTTAGCGTGATCAGCGAAGCGCCGTACCGACTTTTTATCGATGATGCCGATACATTGAACGTATTGCCGACGTTGGCGTTGGGCTTGCTTATTGCCCGAGGATGGCAGCAGAAAGCGCTTTTTGATCGCGGATTGGCGCTGATCGCGGCCACGATTGCGGCGGTGTTTTCCACGCAGCTGATGTTTGGTTTTTTCGGTGTGTTGTTGCCGCTGGCGATGCTGTTGGTGTTCCGTCGTCCCTGGTATTTCAGCGTATTACCGGGTTTGGTTTGTGTCGCCGCCAACCAATGGCAGATATTGCTCAATAGCGGCAGCCTGATTGCCATGCTCGGTTTGGTCATGTGCCTGATCGCGCCATTGGCTGGATTGGCCGTGCTGCGACATGGGCAAAACATCTCGCCACCCGCTATGCGCCGCTGGGCCTACACCCTCTATCCCCTGCATTTCCTGCTGCTGCTACTCGTCCGCCAGACCATCGTATAAACCCTTGTGGGAGGGGGCTTGCCCCCGATAGCGATGGGTCAGCTTGCAGATGCAGTGGCTGACACTCCGCTATCGGGGGCAAGCCCCCTCCCACATTTGTTCGGCGTTGTTTGAGCAATGTCGTAAACGCACCTTTGCGTGGCGTGCGTAGGCATTTGACCTGCTGGCGCCAGCCCTACCATCGCATCAAAGGGCCCTGCACGGGCCTTAACAATACGAAAGGCTGGGAGAGACGCGATGTTCAGCAAACAAGACCAGATTCAGGGATATGACGACGCACTGCTGGCGGCCATGAATGCCGAGGAGCAGCGTCAGGAAGATCATATCGAGCTGATCGCGTCAGAGAACTACACCAGCAAACGCGTGATGGAAGCTCAAGGCAGCGGCCTCACCAACAAATACGCCGAAGGCTACCCAGGCAAGCGTTACTACGGCGGCTGCGAGCACGTGGACAAGGTCGAAGCCCTGGCCATCGAACGCGCCAAGCAATTGTTCGGCGCCGATTACGCCAACGTGCAGCCGCACTCCGGTTCTTCCGCCAACAGCGCGGTGTACCTGGCCCTGTTGAACGCCGGCGACACCATCCTCGGCATGAGCCTGGCCCACGGCGGCCACCTGACCCACGGCGCCAAAGTGTCGTCCTCGGGCAAGCTGTACAACGCGGTGCAATACGGCATCAACACTGACACCGGCCTGATCGACTACGACGAAGTCGAGCGCCTGGCCGTCGAGCACAAGCCGAAAATGGTCGTAGCCGGTTTCTCTGCCTACTCCAAGACTCTGGATTTCCCACGTTTCCGTCAGATCGCCGACAAGGTGGGCGCACTGCTGTTCGTCGACATGGCCCACGTCGCCGGCCTGGTTGCCGCCGGCCTGTACCCGAACCCGCTGCCGTATGCCGACGTGGTCACCACGACCACCCACAAGACCCTGCGCGGTCCACGGGGCGGTCTGATCCTGGCCAAGGCCAACGAAGAAATCGAAAAGAAACTCAACGCTGCGGTATTCCCAGGCGCCCAGGGCGGCCCGCTGATGCACGTCATCGCCGGCAAGGCCGTGTGCTTCAAGGAAGCCCAGGAGCCAGGCTTCAAGGTCTACCAGCAACAAGTGATCGACAACGCCCAGGCCATGGCCAGCGTGTTTATCAAACGCGGCTACGATGTAGTGTCCGGCGGCACCGACAACCACCTGTTCCTGGTCAGCCTGATCCGTCAGGGCCTCACCGGCAAAGAGGCGGATGCCGCCCTGGGCCGCGCCCACATCACCGTCAACAAGAACGCCGTGCCGAATGACCCGCAGTCGCCATTCGTGACCTCGGGCCTGCGCATCGGCACCCCGGCGGTGACCACGCGTGGTTTCAAAGTGCCGCAGTGCATCGAGCTGGCTGGCTGGATCTGCGACATCCTCGACAACCTCGGCGATGCCGATGTCGAGGCCAACGTGGCCAAGCACGTGTCTGCCCTGTGCGCTGATTTCCCGGTTTATCGCTGAGCGCGGTTTTGGAGTAATGACTATGCAACGCTACTCGGGCTTCGGCCTCTTCAAGCACTCACTCAGCCACCACGAAAACTGGCAGAAAATGTGGCGCACGCCGACCCCTAAAAAGGTCTACGACGTGGTCATTGTCGGCGGCGGCGGGCATGGTCTGGCGACCGCCTACTATCTGGCCAAGGAGCACGGCATCACCAATGTGGCCGTGGTCGAGAAAGGCTGGCTGGGCGGCGGTAACACCGCGCGCAACACCACCATCGTGCGTTCCAACTACCTGTGGGATGAGTCGGCCCACCTGTACGAACACGCGATGAAACTGTGGGAAGGCCTGTCCCAGGACCTGAACTACAACGTGATGTTCTCCCAGCGTGGCGTCTACAACCTGTGCCACACCCTGCAAGACATCCGTGATTCCGAGCGCCGCGTCAGCGCCAACCGCCTCAATGGCGTGGACGGCGAACTGCTCAACGCCAAGCAAGTGGCCGACGAGATCCCGTACCTCGATTGCTCCAAGAACACCCGCTACCCGGTCCTCGGCGCCACCGTACAACGTCGCGGCGGCGTGGCCCGTCACGATGCGGTGGCCTGGGGCTTTGCCCGTGCGGCTGACGCCCTCGGCGTGGATTTGATCCAGCAGACCGAAGTGATCGGCTTCCGCAAGGAAAACGGCGTGTGCATCGGCGTGGAAACCAACAAGGGCTTTATCGGCGCCAAGCGCGTCGGTGTGGTCACTGCCGGTAACTCCGGGCACATGGCGTCGTTGGCGGGCTTCCGCCTGCCAATTGAGTCCCACCCGCTGCAAGCGTTGGTGTCGGAGCCGATCAAGCCAATTATCGACAGTGTGATCATGTCCAACGCCGTACACGGTTACATCAGCCAATCCGACAAGGGCGACCTGGTGATCGGCGCCGGTATCGACGGCTACAACGGCTACGGCCAGCGCGGCTCGTACCCGGTGATCGAACACACCATCCAGGCCATCGTCGAGATGTTCCCGGTGCTGTCGCGCGTACGCATGAATCGCCAGTGGGGTGGCATCGTCGACACCACGCCGGATGCCTGCCCGATCATTTCCAAGACCCCAGTGCCGAACATGTTTTTCAACTGCGGTTGGGGCACCGGTGGCTTCAAGGCGACGCCGGGCTCAGGCAACGTGTTTGCCGCCAGCCTCGCCAAGGGTGAAATGCACCCGTTGGCCGCACCTTTTTCCATCGACCGTTTCCACAACGGTGCGTTGATCGACGAACACGGCGCTGCGGCCGTCGCCCACTAACAGGAGAAATTCCCTATGTTGCATATCTTCTGTCCTCACTGTGGCGAACTGCGCTCCGAAGAGGAATTCCACGCGTCCGGCCAAGCGCACATCCCGCGCCCGCTGGACCCGAATGCCTGCACCGATGAAGAGTGGGGCGACTACATGTTCTTCCGCGACAACCCCCGTGGCCTGCACCACGAACTGTGGATTCACGCCGCCGGTTGCCGCCAATACTTCAACGCGACCCGCGACACCCTGACCTACGAAATTCTTGAAACCTACAAGATCGGTGAGAAGCCACAATTCACCGCCAAGGCCTCTGGAGAGAAGGTATGAGCCAGACCAATCGCCTGTCCAACGGTGGCCGGATCGACCGTAATAAAGTCCTGACGTTCACCTTCAACGGCCAGAGCTACAAAGGTTTTGAGGGCGACACACTGGCCGCAGCCCTGCTGGCCAACGGCGTCGACATCATCGGCCGCAGCTTCAAGTACTCGCGCCCTCGCGGCATCTTCGCTGCGGGCGCCGAAGAGCCGAACGCGGTGCTGCAGATCGGCGCCACCGAAGCCACCCAGATTCCCAACGTGCGCGCCACGCAACAGGCGCTGTACCAAGGCCTGGTCGCCACCAGTACCAACGGCTGGCCTAACGTCAACACTGACGTGATGGGCATTCTTGGCAAGGTCGGCGGCAAGCTGATGCCACCGGGTTTCTACTACAAAACCTTCATGTACCCGCAATCGTTCTGGATGACCTACGAGAAGTACATCCGTAAGGCTGCCGGCCTTGGCCGCTCGCCAACCGAGAACGATCCGGACACCTACGACAACTTCAACCGTCATTGCGATGTGCTGATCGTCGGCGCGGGCCCTGCGGGTTTGGCCGCAGCATTGGCCGCCGCACGCAGCGGTGCCCGTGTGATCATCGCTGATGAGCAGGAAGAGTTCGGCGGTTCGCTGCTGGACTCGCGCGAAAGCCTCGACGGCAAGCCAGCCGCTGAATGGGTTGCCAGCGTCATTGCTGAATTGAAAGCCCTGCCGGACGTGGTGCTGCTGCCCCGCGCTACCGTCAACGGCTACCACGACCATAACTTCCTGACCATTCACGAACGCCTCACCGACCACCTCGGTGACCGTGCGCCGATTGGTGTGGTGCGCCAACGCATCCACCGTGTGCGCGCCAAGCGTGTGGTGCTGGCGACCGGTGCGTGTGAGCGCCCGCTGGTGTACGGCAACAACGACGTGCCGGGCAACATGCTGGCCGGTGCGGTTTCTACTTACGTGCGTCGCTATGGCGTGGCGCCGGGCAAGAAACTGGTGCTGTCGACCAACAACGATCACGCCTACCGCGTTGCGCTGGACTGGCTCGACGCCGGCCTGCAAGTGGTGGCCGTGGCTGATGTACGCCACAACCCACGCGGCGCACTGGTTGAAGAAGCCCGCGCCAAAGGTATTCGAATCCTCACCGGCAGCGCTGTGATCGAGGCTCGCGGCAGCAAGCACGTCACTGCTGCCCGCGTCGCTGCGATTGATGTGAAAGCGCATAAAGTCACCAGCCCAGGCGAATGGCTGGATTGCGATCTGGTCGCTAGCTCTGGCGGCTACAGCCCGGTGGTCCACCTGGCTTCGCACCTGGGCGGCAAGCCGACCTGGCGTGAAGACATCCTCGGTTTTGTACCGGGCGAAGCACCGCAGAAACGCGTGTGCGTAGGTGGTATCAACGGTGTCTACGGCCTTGGCAATTCCCTGGCAGACGGTTTTGAAGGCGGCGTGCGCGCAGCCAGCGAAGCCGGTTTTGCGCCAGTGGAAGGCACCTTGCCGAAAGCCCTGAGCCGCCTGGAAGAGCCGACGCTGGCGATCTACCAAGTGCCGCACGACAAGCCAACCGCACGGGCGCCGAAGCAATTCGTCGACCTGCAGAACGACGTGACCGCTGCCGCCATCGAACTGGCGACCCGTGAAGGGTTCGAGTCGGTGGAGCACGTCAAACGCTACACCGCGTTGGGTTTCGGCACCGACCAGGGCAAGTTGGGCAACGTCAACGGCCTGGCGATTGCCGCTCGTTCGCTGAACGTGACCATCCCGCAGATGGGCACCACCATGTTCCGCCCGAACTACACGCCGGTGACCTTCGGCGCGGTGGCGGGCCGTCACTGCGGGCACATCTTCGAACCGGTTCGCTACACCGCGCTGCAAGCCTGGCACGTGAAGAATGGCGCCGAGTTTGAAGACGTCGGCCAGTGGAAACGTCCGTGGTACTTCCCATGCAACGGTGAAGACCTGCATGCGGCGGTGAAACGCGAATGCCTGGCCGTGCGCGACAGCGTTGGCCTGCTGGATGCGTCGACCCTCGGCAAGATCGACATCCAGGGCCCGGACGCGCGCGAATTCCTCAACCGCATCTACTCCAACGCCTGGACCAAACTCGACGTGGGCAAGGCGCGCTACGGCCTGATGTGCAAGGAAGACGGTATGGTCTTCGACGACGGCGTCACAGCCTGTCTCGCCGACAACCACTTCCTGATGACCACCACCACCGGCGGCGCCGCCCGCGTACTCCAGTGGCTGGAAATCTACCAGCAGACCGAATGGCCAGACCTCAAGGTGTACTTCACCTCGGTCACGGACCACTGGGCGACCATGACCCTGTCCGGCCCCAACAGCCGCAAGCTGCTGGCGGAAGTCACCGACATCGACCTGGACAAGGACGGCTTCCCGTTCATGACCTGGAAGGAAGGTTTGGTCGGCGGCGTACCGGCCCGTGTGTTCCGGATCTCGTTTACCGGTGAGCTGTCGTACGAAGTCAACGTGCAGGCCGACTACGCCATGGGCGTACTGGAAAAAATCGTCGACGCCGGCAAGAAGTACAACCTGACCCCGTACGGCACCGAAACCATGCACGTGCTGCGGGCGGAGAAGGGCTTCATCATCGTCGGTCAGGACACTGACGGCTCGATGACCCCGGACGACCTGAACATGGGCTGGTGCGTTGGTCGCACCAAACCATTCTCGTGGATCGGCTGGCGCGGCATGAACCGTGAAGACTGCGTGCGCGAAGAGCGTAAGCAACTGGTGGGCTTGAAGCCGATCGACCCGACCGTTTGGCTGCCGGAAGGCGCGCAGTTGGTGTTTGATCCGAAGCAGTCGATTCCGATGAAGATGGTCGGCCACGTGACATCGAGCTATGCGCATAACTCCCTGGGTTATTCGTTTGCGATGGCGGTGGTGAAGGGCGGCTTGAAGCGCATCGGCGAGCGGGTGTTCTCACCGCAAGCGGATGGCAGCGTGATCGAGGCGGAGATTGTGTCCTCGGTGTTCTTCGACCCCAAAGGCGATCGCCAGAACATCTGATAGATCGAGCCGCCTGCATCGCAGGCAAGCCAGCTCCCACATTTGAATCTATTCACAATTCAAAAATGTGGGAGGGGGCTTGCTCCCGATGAGGCCAGAACAGACACCACAGCATTCAGAACAGGTGCTTTATGACAGCAGCCAATGTTTACCAACAACGCCCAACCACTGGGGCCAAGGCCGAGTCGTCGCTGCACCATGCCGACCTCGCCAGCCTGGTCGGCAAGGGCCGCAAGAACGCCGGCGTGACCGTGCGTGAAAAGAAACTCCTGGGTCACCTGACTATCCGGGGCGACGGCCATGACGCAGCCTTCGCTGCCGGCGTGCACAAGGCCCTGGGCATCGAATTGCCCGGCGCCTTGCAAGTGATCGTCAAGGGTGAAACCAGCCTGCAGTGGCTCGGCCCGGATGAGTGGTTGCTGATCGTGCCAAGCGGTGAAGAATTCGCGGCCGAGCAAAACCTGCGTGCCGCGTTGGGTGAGTTGCACATCCAGGTCGTCAACGTCAGCGGCGGCCAGCAGATCCTCGAACTCAGCGGCCCGAATGTGCGCGATGTGCTGATGAAGTCCACCAGCTACGACGTGCACCCGAACAACTTCCCGGTGGGCAAGGCGGTGGGCACGGTGTTCGCCAAGTCGCAGCTGGTGATCCGTCACACGGCTGAAGACACTTGGGAACTGCTGATTCGCCGCAGCTTCTCGGATTACTGGTGGTTGTGGTTACAGGATGCATCCGCCGAATTCGGCCTGAGCGTCCAAGCCTGAGGAATACCCCATGAGCCGCGCACCCGATACATGGATTTTGACCGCCGACTGCCCCAGCGTGCTCGGCACGGTGGACGCGGTCACCCGCTATCTGTTCGAGCAGGGTTGTTACGTGACCGAGCACCACTCGTTCGATGACCGGCTCTCGGGCCGGTTCTTCATCCGCGTGGAGTTTCGCCAGCCCGACGGCTTCGACGAGCAGGCTTTCCGCGATGGCCTGGCCACCCGTGGTGAAGCGTTCGGCATGATCTTCGAACTGACGGCGCCGAACTATCGGCCAAAAGTGGTGATCATGGTCTCCAAGGCCGATCACTGCCTGAACGATCTGCTGTATCGCCAGCGCATCGGCCAACTGTCGATGGACGTGGTCGCGGTGGTGTCCAACCACCCCGATTTGAAGCCGTTGGCCGACTGGCACCAGATTCCCTACTACCATTTCCCCCTCGACCCCAATGACAAGCCGTCCCAGGAGCGTCAGGTGTGGCAGGTGGTGGAAGACACCGGCGCCGAATTGGTGATCCTTGCGCGCTACATGCAAGTGCTGTCGCCGGAGCTGTGCCGCAAGTTGGATGGCAAGGCCATCAACATTCACCACTCGTTGTTGCCGGGGTTCAAGGGCGCCAAGCCGTATCACCAGGCGTACAACAAGGGCGTGAAGTTGGTGGGGGCCACGGCGCATTACATCAACAACGATCTGGACGAAGGCCCGATCATTGCCCAGGGCGTGGAGGTGGTGGATCACAGCCACTATCCCGAGGATTTGATTGCCAAGGGGCGAGATATTGAAGGGCTGACATTGGCCCGGGCGGTGGGGTATCACATTGAGCGGCGGGTGTTTTTGAACGCCAATCGCACGGTCGTTCTTTAGATCGCTATCGCAGGCAAGCCAGCTCCCACATTTTTGAATGTGTTCACAGATCAAAATGTGGGAGCCGGGCTTGCCCGCGATGAGGCCCTTACAAACAACGCAAAAACAGCATCTGTACCCGAGCACTTAAACGCGCTGCCCACCCAACGGGCAACGCAGTTCCATAAAAACAACAGCGAGGTGAAAGCATGTCTGGTAATCGTGGTGTCGTGTATCTCGGCAACGGCAAGGTCGAAGTACAGAAAATCGACTATCCCAAAATGCAGGACCCCCGTGGCAGGAAGATTGAGCACGGCGTCATCCTGCGCGTGGTCTCCACCAACATCTGCGGCTCCGACCAACACATGGTGCGCGGCCGCACCACTGCCCAGACCGGCCTGGTGCTCGGTCATGAAATTACCGGTGAAGTGATCGAGAAGGGCAGCGACGTCGAGAACCTGAAGATCGGCGACCTGGTTTCCGTGCCGTTCAACGTGGCCTGCGGCCGCTGCCGTTCCTGCAAAGAGCAACACACCGGCGTATGCCTGACCGTCAACCCGGCCCGTGCCGGTGGTGCCTATGGTTATGTCGACATGGGCGATTGGACCGGCGGCCAGGCTGAATACGTGCTGGTGCCGTATGCCGACTTCAACCTGCTGAAACTGCCGGACCGCGACAAGGCCATGGAAAAAATCCGCGACCTTACCTGCTTGTCCGACATCCTCCCGACGGGCTACCACGGCGCCGTCACTGCGGGCGTTGGCCCAGGCAGCACCGTCTACATCGCGGGCGCCGGCCCGGTCGGTCTGGCCGCTGCCGCCTCTGCACGCCTGTTGGGCGCCGCAGTGGTGATCATCGGCGACGTCAACCCGATCCGCCTGGCCCACGCCAAGGCTCAGGGTTTTGAAGTGGCCGACCTGTCCACCGACACCCCGCTGCACGAACAGATCGCTGCGTTGCTGGGCGAGCCGGAAGTGGATTGTGCCGTCGACGCTGTAGGTTTCGAAGCCCGTGGCCACGGCCATGAAGGCGTGAAAGCCGAAGCGCCGGCCACCGTGCTCAACTCACTGATGGGCGTGGTGCGCGTGGCGGGCAAGATCGGTATCCCTGGCCTGTACGTCACCGAAGATCCAGGTGCAGTGGATGCCGCCGCCAAAATGGGCAGCCTGAGCATTCGCTTTGGTCTGGGCTGGGCCAAATCCCACAGCTTCCACACCGGCCAGACCCCGGTGATGAAGTACAACCGCGCGCTCATGCAGGCGATTATGTGGGACCGTATCAACATTGCCGAGATCGTAGGCGTACAGGTGATCAGCCTGGATGACGCACCGCGTGGTTACGGCGAGTTCGATGCGGGCGTGCCGAAGAAGTTTGTGATTGATCCGCACAAGCTGTTCAGTGCTGCGTAAGTTCAAGGCTGAATAAATGGCGACCCCGGAGGTCGCCATTTTTTATGGGTTACTTGATGGTGGTGAGTCGCAGATAGGGATCGGCCACTTCACCGTTCTTGATCAGGCGCTTGCCGCCGTAGTCGCAATGGATTTTGTCGTTGCGTTCATTGATGGCCTCTGCCTTGAGTTCGTACTCCGGGGCCAGATAGTCATCCTTGGTGGCTGCCGTTTGCCCTGTCCATGCCTTGCCGTTGGCCGTAGCCGTGTATTGATAGCCCTCGCCATAGGGCGCGGGAACGTCAGGGTCTGTGTAGGGTGTGGATTGGATGTCGCGGGGGGTGGGGCATTGGTCGATGCCGGTGGCCTGGGGCCGTGAAGCCTGGGCCTGGCTGCGAGATGGCAAATGGATGATTGCGCTGAAGGCAACATAGAAATTGGGAATCAATCCGATCATGATCGTTACAGCTCCTTGTTTGATTGGGCGATCTTCCCTATGTGTATTACCGAGAAGACTGCCCTATGTGGCTGTTACGGTGTTTCAGTTCCGAAAAATCCTATACCGCATTTTGGGCTCATCACGTTTATCAGCTTCAGCGTGTTGCCAGAGCACCCTGATAGACAGTCCGGCCCATCGGCTGCTTACCAACGACCCGGCTCGCGTCCGGAACAATGCGTCGGATACCCAGTCAAACGCCTGCTTTCAGCTCTTACATCCAGAGGTTGTTTCGATGAAGATTTCACGCGGTTTCGCCCTTTCCTGCCTGATGACCCTGGCAGCCGCCCCGGTGTTTGCCGCGGGCTTCAGCCTTGGCGATGCAGCCAATGCGATTTCCGGCATGCAGGGCGGCAACAACAAGGCAGCCGCTGCGGCACCGTCGTCCGAGACGGCCGGCCTGTTGAGCGCACTCACCTCGCAACTGAACATCACCCCCGAACAAGCGGTCGGCGGTACGGGCGCCATGCTGGGCCTGGCCAAGAACAAACTGAGCGGCAACGATTATTCGCAACTGGGCAACAGCGTGCCGGGCCTCGACCAGTTGTCGGGCAACAACGCCTTGGGCAGCCTCGGCGCCTTGAGCGGGATGCTCGGCCAGACCGGCGGCAGCAAGACCAGCGGCCTGGACGGTCTGCTGGGTAACGTGAAGAACACCAACGACCTGAATACAGCCTTCAGCGCCTTGGGCATGGACAGCGGCATGGTTGGCCAGTTTGCCCCGGTGATCCTGCAATACCTGGGCGGCCAGGGCGCCAGCAGCTCGGTGCTGGGCAAGTTGGCCCAGGCCTGGGGCACCGGCAGCTAAAGCGTCTCCGCGCGCAGTTGCTCGATGCGCGCGTCCTTCTCCGTCCAAAGCTGGTTGACCCAGTTCTGGACGGTCTGGCGAAACGCCGGATCATTCTCGTAATCCCCTTGCCACAACGCCGGATCCAGTTCGCGGGTGCGGATATCAATGATCACCTTTGGCACCGCGCCGCTGATCAAATCCCAGAACCCCGGAATCTTTTGCTGTGGATAGACCACGGTCACGTCGAGCACGGCATCCAGCTGTTCACCCATCGCTGCCAGCACGAACGCCACACCGCCCGCCTTGGGCTTGAGCAAGCGAGTGAAGGGCGAATCCTGCTGCTTGCGCTTGGTTTCGTTGAAGCGCGTGCCTTCCAGGTAATTGACCACCGTCACCGGCTGGCGCTTGAACAGCTCGCAGGCTTCCTTGGTGATTTTTAAATCCTGCCCCGCGAGTTCCGGGTGCTTGGCCAGGAAGGCCTTGGTGTAGCGCTTCATGAACGGGTAATCCAGCGCCCACCAAGCCAGGCCGAGGAAGGGCACCCAGATCAGCTCTTTTTTCAGGAAGAATTTGAAGAACGGCGTGCGCCGGTTGAGGGCCTGGATCAGCGCCGGGATATCTACCCAGGATTGATGATTGCTGATCACCAGGTAGGACGTGTCACCGCGCAAATCGTCGCCGCCGCGAATGTCCCATTGGGTCGGAATGCACAGCGCGAAGATCAACTTGTCGATCTCGGCCCAGGTCTCGGCGATCCACATTACCGCCCACGACATGTAGTCACGATAGCGGCCGGGAGCCACCAGCTTGAGCAGGGCAAACACCATCAACGGCCCGATCAGGATCAGGGTGTTGAGCAGCAGTAGCAATGAGACAAAACAGCCGGTGAGCAGGCGGCGCATAAGTAACTCTTGAAATCCTGTGGGCGGGCCATGATAAGCAGCTTGAGTCTAGAGGCCAAATCCCAATTCGCCGGACGAATGTTTCACAATGTGCCGGTTATGCTGGGTGAGCTAACTAAGTGCTGCCTTTGCGGTCTAGAATCCGCCTACTTCTTTCCGAGGAAATCACTTCGTGAAACTGCTCCTTGCCTCTCTCGCCCTGGTTGCCCTGCCGGTCATGGCCGCCGAACCGACCCTCTACGGTCGCTACGAATACATCCAATTGCCGGAGATCGGCGAAACCTTCAAGGCCAAGATGGACACTGGCGCGCTGACCGCCTCGCTGTCGGCCCGTGACATCCAGACCTTCACCCGTGACGGCGACGATTGGGTGCGCTTCCGCCTCGGCGGCAAGGATGCCTCCAACAAAGTCTACGAACACAAAGTCTCGCGCATCAGCAAGATCAAGAGCCGCGCCGATGAAGACGACGACAAGGACGAAGCCACCGTGGCCAAGCGCCCGGTGATCGACCTGGAAATGTGCCTGGGCGACGTCAAGCGCACCGTTGAGGTCAACCTCACCGACCGCAGCAGCTTCAACTACCCGCTGTTGATCGGCGCCAAGGCCCTGCGTGAATTTGGCGCGGCGGTGAACCCGGCCCGTCGTTACACTGCCGACAAACCGGACTGCTGACGGACCACCATGGCGCATATCCTGATTGTCGAAGACGAGGCGGCAATTGCCGACACGCTGATTTTCGCCCTGCAAGGCGAGGGCTTCACCACCACTTGGCTGACCCTCGGCCAGGCGGCGCTGGAGCATCAGCGCCAGACGCCTGCCGACCTGATCATCCTCGACATCGGGCTGCCGGATATCACGGGTTTTGAAACCTGCAAGCAACTGCGCCGGTTCAGTGAAGTGCCGGTGATGTTCCTCAGCGCACGAGATGGCGAGATCGACCGCGTGGTGGGCCTGGAGATCGGCGCCGACGATTATGTGGTCAAGCCCTTCAGCCCACGGGAAGTGACGGCGCGGGTCCGGGCGATCCTGAAACGGATTGGCCCAGGTGCTGCGCCCGCGGTGTTCCAGGTTGATCTGGAGCGTATGCAGATCAGCTATCGCGGCCAACCGTTGAGCCTCACACGACACGAGTTCCGCCTGCTGCAAAGCCTGCTGGAACAACCCGAGCGCGTGTTCAGCCGCGAGCAACTGTTGGACGCGGTGGGCGTGGCGGCGGATGCCGGCTACGAGCGCAATATCGACAGCCATATCAAAAGCCTGCGCAGCAAGTTGCGCAGCGTGGCCGCCGATGCCGAGCCGATCCAGACCCATCGCGGCCTCGGCTACAGTTACAGCCCGAGCAACAGCTGATGCGCCTGGGGCTGCGGATTTTCCTGGTGTATGCGCTGTTTATCGGCTTCACCGGCTACTTCGTGCTCAGCACGGTGATGAAGGAAATCCGCCCCGGCGTGCGCCAGTCCACCGAAGAAACCCTGGTGGACACCGCCAACCTGCTGGCCGAGATCGTGCGTAATGACGTGAAGAACGGCACCCTCGGCCAAAGCCACTGGCCGGAGCTGCTCAAGGCATATGGCAACCGCCAGCCGGGGGCGACCATCTGGGGTTTGCCGAAGAACCAGGTCAATCATCGCATCTACGTGACCGATGCCAAGGGCACCGTGTTGCTCGACTCCACGGGCGAAGCGGTGGGGCAAGACTATTCGAAGTGGAATGACGTGTACCTGACCTTGCGTGGCGAGTACGGCGCGCGCTCCACCCGCAGCGAACTGGATGACCCTGCCTCGTCGGTTATGCATGTGGGCGCACCGATCCGCGACAACGGCCAGATCATCGGCGTGGTCACTGTGGCCAAACCCAACAGTTCATTGCAGCCTTATGTCGATCGCACCGAACGCCGCCTGCTGTGGTACGGCGCGGGCCTGGTGATTCTGGGCCTGCTGTTGGGCGCGCTGCTGTCATGGTGGCTGAGCGTCGCGTTGCGCCGTCTGACTGCCTACGCTGAAGCCGTCAGCGAGGGGCGGCGTGCCGAGCTGCCCCATTACCGTGGTGGTGAACTCAAGCAGCTGTCCACCGCTGTGGAGCACATGCGCACGCAGTTGGAAGGTAAGGCTTACGTCGAGCATTACGTACACACCCTGACCCACGAATTGAAAAGCCCCTTGGCCGCGATTCGCGGCGCGGCAGAGTTGTTGCAGGGCGATATGACCCGCGATCAACAGCAGCGTTTCGTCGGCAATATCGACAGCGAAAGCGCGCGTCTTCAGCAGTTGATCGAGCGCCTGCTGAACCTGGCACAGGTCGAGCAGCGCCAGGGCCTGGAAGAGCAGGCGAGTATCCCGTTGGCGACGATGGTTGATGAGGTACTCAAGGCCCAATGCGCACGGATTGAAGGCGCCGGGTTGCAGGTCGAGCAGACTATTGCGGCGGATGTGAGGGTGTACGGCGAACCGTTCTTGTTGCGTCAGGCCCTGGGCAATTTGCTGGACAATGCCCTGGACTTCACGCCGCCCGGCGGCTTGTTGAAGTTCAGCGCACAGACGCGACACGACAATGTGCACGTCAGCCTGTTCAACCAGGCCGCACCGATTCCCGACTACGCCCTGCCACGCCTGAGCGAGCGTTTCTACTCGCTGCCGCGCCCGGCCAGCGGTCGCAAAAGCACGGGCCTGGGCCTCAACTTTGTCGAGGAAGTGATGAAGCTGCACGGCGGCGCGTTGCAGATCGGCAATGTCGACGGCGGCGTGCAGGTGGTGCTGCATCTCCACACAGTCTCCACATTGCCCACATAAATCCCCCACACGGTCTGCCCAGACTCTCCCCATCAAAACAGGGAGAGACCCATGAACCGCAGCCTGCTTTTCAAACTTGGCGCGATTGCGCTGCTGATCCTGCTGTTGCTGATTCCGTTGCTGATGATCAACGGCATTATCAGCGACCGCCAGCAACTGCGCGATGGCGTATTGATGGACATCGCCCGCAGCTCCAGCTACGCCCAGCGCCTCACCGGCCCGGTGATGGTAGTGCCGTATCGCAAGACCGTCCGCGAGTGGAAGCTCAATGAAAAGCTCAACAAACGCTACGAAGTCACCCGTGAAGAGCGCGGTCGTCTGTATTTCCTGCCGGACCGATTTGAGCTCGACGGCAAGGTGCAGACCGAACTGCGCGCACGGGGTATCTACCAGGCGCGGCTGTTCCATGCCGACAACCGCATCAGCGGGCGTTTCGAATTGCCTGCGCAGTTGGGTATCACCGAAGACTTCGCCGATTACCGCTTTGAGCCGGCGTTTCTGGCGGTGGGCATCAGCGATATTCGCGGCATCGAAAACGCGCTGAAACTGGAGCTGGGCAGCCAGCAGTTGGAGTTCGAACCGGGCTCCCAGGTGGACTGGCTGGGCGAAGGCGTGCACGTGACACTGCCGGAGCACGACAGCAAAAAGCCCAACGTCGTGAACTTTGCTTTCGACCTGCGCCTGCAAGGCACCGAGCAACTGCAAGTGGTGCCGGTGGGCAAGACCAGCCAGGTGTCACTCGCTTCTAACTGGCCACATCCCAGCTTCATCGGCAATTTCCTGCCGGCACAACGCGAGATTACCGACAAGGGCTTCAGCGCCAACTGGCAGACCTCGTTCTTCTCCACCAACCTTGAGCAAGCGCTGCAAACCTGCCTGGACAAGCAGGGCTGTGAAGACTTCAACAACCGCAGCTTCGGCGTGAACTTCATCGATCCGGTGGACCAGTACCTCAAGAGCGACCGTGCGATCAAATACGCGCTGCTGTTCATCGCCCTGACCTTCGCCGGCTTCTTCCTGTTCGAAGTACTCAAGAGCCTGGCAGTGCATCCGGTGCAGTACGCGTTGGTGGGGTTTGCGCTGGCGTTTTTCTACCTGCTGTTGCTGTCGTTGTCCGAGCACATTGGGTTCGCGCTGGCTTATCTCATCTCTGCCAGCGCCTGCGTGTTGTTGATTGGCTTCTATGTGTGCCATGTGCTGCGCAGCGTCGCTCACGGCCTGGGGTTTTCGGCGGGGTTGGCGGCGTTGTATGGCTTGTTGTACGGGCTGTTGAGTGCCGAGGATTACGCGTTGCTGATGGGCTCGTTGCTGCTGTTCGGCCTGCTGGGCACGGTGATGGTGCTGACGCGTAAGTTGGATTGGTATGGCGTGGGCAAGCGTAAAGCGGCACAGCCTTTGGAATTTGATTTGGAGGCGGTGCAATGATCGGGTTGCGGGAGGATCAGCAAATGAAGGCGCGGATTATCGACTACCTCAACAACGCCACCGTCCACTGTGGGAGCGGGCTTGCCCGCGAAGGCGGTGGGTCAGTTGATGAATCCGTGACTGATGGACCGCATTCGCGGGCAAGCCCGCTCCCACACTGGACTGCGGTGGGTTTTAGGTCGGGGGTTGGGTCTCTTGCATCGAAGCCCGCTGGCTGACCTCGGCATACCAGGCGGCAAGCTTCGGGTTATCCAGGCGCCATTGCATGTCCGGATGACGGAAGTCGAGGTAACCCAAGGCACAAGCCACGCTGATCGCGGCGATGTCGAAGTGGCTGGTCAGTTCGGCAATCGCATCCGCTTCCAACTCAGAGAGGCTGCGGCGGATTTTGTTGCGCTGCTCATCGAGCCACTGGTCCCAGTGCTTTTCCGCTGGGCGCAGGGCGGTTTCGTAACGCACCAACACGGCGGCATCCATGATGCCGTCGGCCATCGAGGCCAGGGTCAGGCGGCGCCAGCGGGCCGAGCCGTCGCGGGGAATCAGTGGGTTGCCGACGTGCTGGTGATCGAAGTAATCGAGGATCACCCGGCTGTCGTGCAATACCGTGCCATCGGCCAGGCGCAGGGCCGGGATCTTGCCCACGGGGTTGCCTTGCAGCACCTGCGCATCCGGGTTGACCGGGGTCGGCATGCAGCCGCGCAGCGCAACGCGGTCCTGTTGGCCGGTTTCAGCCAGCAACACGCGAACCTTACGCACGAAGGGTGATGCGGGGTTGTGGAACAAGGTCATGCTGGGTGTGGACATGGGCATTCCTCGGTAAGGGCAGTGGGGCCTGTGTTCAATTGCTTTCTTGCGCAATGGCTTTCAAATAGTTGTAAACCGTCGCTCGGGAGATCTCGAAGTACTCGCCGAAATAATCGACGAAGTTGCGTATGTCCAGCAGCCCATTGGCTTGCGCTTGTGCGAGGACGAGCATGATTTCGGTACGCCCGAAGTCACTTCGCCGCACGCAGTGTTCGACGGATATCTTTTCGACGATGTCGTTGAGTGTTTCCCGCCAGTCAGCGCTGAACAAAGGGGCGGGGCGTGCTTGGGGTTGCAGGCCCACGGCAAAACCACTCAACAGCTTCTGCACCTGCGATAACGCCGTGACATCGAAGTTCAGACACAGGAGCGCAACGATATCGCCGCTCTCCGAGCGGGCAACGATAGAAATCGAGCGTAGCGTGCGATTGTTGGGGCCTGCCTTCTCATACGGTCCTAGCACATCCAGCCCAGGGGCCAGGTCCGGAAGATCACAAATCAGCGATGCATCACCGACTTTGCGCTTGGAGAACCCGTTGGCAATGTGCACGATCAAACCGCTGCGGACATCGTGAACCACCGCTTCCAGGTCGGGGAAAAGCAAAGCAGCGATGCCGTCTGCCGCTGCATTCATGAAGGCGATACTGGCCATGGCGATCCAAGCACAGGTAGGTGGAGGGAGTGATTGTACGGAGTCGTCCATACCTTTGACAGGTGCGTTGGCGCGGCTCTCAGTGGTGGATCTGCGCCAGGAATGCTTGAGCCCTGTCGCTCTTGGGGGCGTTAAAAAACTCCTCAGGGGGCAGGTCTTCGACAATGCGTCCTGCGTCGAGGAATAGCACCCGCTCGGCCACTTGGCGGGCAAAGCCCATTTCGTGGGTGACGCACAGCATCGTCATGCCGGTGCCGGCCAATGTGACGATGACCTCCAGCACTTCGTTGACCATTTCCGGGTCGAGTGCCGAGGTGGGTTCGTCGAACAGCATGATTTTCGGCTCCATGCACAATGCCCGGGCAATCGCCACCCGCTGTTGCTGGCCGCCTGACAGTTGGCTGGGATACTTGTCCGCCTGGTTGGCAATACCGACCTTGCCAAGGTAATGCCGGGCGAGTTCTTCGGCGGCCCTGCGTGCCAGGCCGCGCACCGACATGGGGGCCAATGTGCAGTTCTGCAGGACGGTCATGTGGGGAAACAGGTTGAAGTTCTGGAAGACCATCCCTATCTCTTGCAGCGTTTTATGCCTGGCTGGCGTAGGTTTGCCGAGGTCGGTTCCCAAGGCTCGAATAACACCACTTTGGGCAACTTCAAGGCGACTGATGCAGCGAATCAAGGTCGATTTTCCCGAGCCGGAAGGCCCGCACAGGACAATGCGCTCACCCTGGCGGACGGTCAGATCAATGGCGTGCAAGACCTGGAAGTTGCCATACCACTTGTTCAACCCGCTTATGTGCACCGCGGGTTCTGGCGGTGCCTTGGTTGAAGGGTGAAGACCGTCTGGCGCGATGGTGTACGAATTCATGGCTTGCCCTCTGGACCGTAAGGGTGGGGATGTTGAAATCGGATTACCCGATGTGCTTGCTCAGTGACCGCTCAAGGTGCTTGAGCGCTCGTCTGACCAGTTCGACGATTGCCAGGTACAGCGCTGCTGCCCACAGGTAGACCTGGAAATCAAAGCTGCGTGAGAACACCAATTTGGTCACGCCCATCAGGTCATAAAGCGTGACCAGTGAGGCAATGGCGCTGGCCTTGATCATCAGGATCAATTCGTTACCCAGCGGCCCTATGGCCACCAGCAGCGACTGCGGCAGGATGACTTTTCTCAAGGTGGTCCAGCGCGACAGGCCCAGGGTTTGCGCGGCTTCGCGCTGGCCCGGTGCGACAGCGGTCAGGGCACCGCGCATGATCTCGGCTTGATAGGCGGCGGTGTTCAGGGTGAAGGCCAGCAGGGTGCACAGCCAGGCATCCCGGAAGAACCACCAGAGGCCGACGTCTTGCCAGAAGTGTTTGAATGACCCCAGGCCGTAATACAGCAGGAATAATTGGGCGAGCAGCGGAGAGCCGCGAAAGACATACACGTAGACGCCAGTGAAACCGCGCAGCCAGCGATGGCTCGACAAACGGCCCAGCGCAATCAGCAGGCCCAGCAGTGCACCGAGACTGAAAGAAATCGCCACGAGTTTAGCGGTGACCAGCAGGCCGTCGATAAAACGGGGGGCGTAACGCTCAAGCAGTTCCAGGTTGAGAAGCCTGCTCAGCCAATGCTCGAAGGTCATGACAGAGTACTCCGCTGATGGCGGCTGAAATGTCGCTCCAGAACCTGGAACACGCGGCCGGACAGCGCCGAAAAAAGCAAATATGCCAAGCAGGCCACTGTGTAGAACAGCATGGGCTCTTTGGTCACGCTGACCGCCAGGCTGGTCTGGCGCATCAGGTCGACCAGGGAGATGGTCGACACCAGCGAGGTGTCCTTGAGCAGGGACAGCCAGTTATTCGACAGACCTGGCAAGGCAGTGCGCGTCAGTTGTGGCAGGACCACGGTGCGAAAGGTCGTGGCTGTGGACAGGCCCAACACCGCTGCAGCCTCGAATTGACCCCTGTCCACGGTCTTGAAAGCGCTCAACCAGATCTCGCTGGAAAACGCGGCAAACACCAGGCTGAATGCAATCATGGCCGCGACAAAGGTGTTTATCATCACCTCGCCTTGATAGCCCACGGCGGCGAGCACGTGTTGTGCAGCTATTTGGCAGCCGTAATAAATGAGCAGCAGTGTCAATAGCTCGGGCAACCCACGGAACACCGTGGAAAATACCGTGGCTAGCGCACGCAGCCAGCGTCGTTTGGAGCGTGCCGCCAAGGCCACTCCGAGGCCCAAGGGTAAGCCGAGCGGCACGCAGGCGAGGGCCAGCGCGAGGGTGACCAAGGCACCGACGAGCAGCGCCCAGCCCCAGCCGCCGCTGGCGAACGATAACAGTGACAATTGTTCGAGCATGCGAGCCCCCGCAGATCAATAGATATCGAAGGCGAAGTAACGGCTGGAAATCTTTTTATAGGTGCCATCGGTGACGATTTCGTCCAGCGCATTGTTCAGTCGCTCACGCAGTGCCACATCGCCCTGGCGTACCACAATTGCAGCGTCGGTATTGGTACCGTCGACGTCCCCGAGGAATCTGCAGCACGCTTTGCCCGCGCCTTCTATCCAGGCCAGCAGGGGGTATTTGTCGGCGATGACGGCGTCCAGGCGCCCGGCTGCAAGGTCGCTGGCGGCTTCGTCCTGGGAGGGGTAGAGCTTCACGGTGGCACCGGCCGCGGCATAGTGTTCTTCGGCGTAGATAGCTTGTGTCGAATACGACTGGGTTCCCACCGTCAGGCCTTTGAAATTGGACTGGGCGTTGCTGATGTCCGAGTCTTTGGGCACGGCGATCGACAGCGGTGTGCGGTAGTAACGATCGGTGAAGGCGACCGTCTTTTTGCGCTCCTCGGTGACATTCATCGAGGCAACGATCGCATCGTATTTTTTCGCCAGCAGGCCGGGAATCATGCCCTCCCAGTCCTGGGTGACAAAGGTGCACTGCACCTTCATTCGCTCACACAACGCGTTGGCAATGTCGATATCGAAGCCATGCAGTGTGTTGGTTGAGTCCACGTAGTTGAACGGTGGGTAAGCCCCTTCACTGGCAATGCGCAGTGTTTCTGCCTGTGCAACACCCGCGGCGGTGCAGAGCAGCCAGGCGGTGGCTGCGGTCATCGTGCTCATCAGCTTTTTCATGTGAATACCTACCTTATTGTTATTGTTGGTTCAGGTGTCATATGGGTGAGGATCAGGGAGACGGCGTGGCCTGGATCAGACCAAGCGCGAGGCTGGCGATCGCAATGTCCTGGGCGGCAAGGCCGGTCAAGTCAGCGACGGTCACGTCGTCAGCGCTTGTGCGCCCCGGGAGGTTGCCGGCCAGCACGTGCCCCAGCGAGATGTCGGTGGTGTGGGTGATCAACCCGGCGCGAAGGGCGTGGGCGAGTTCTCCGCGTTCGGCACATTGCTGGTGGTCGTCGGTCATGACGACCCGGGCCAACGCGAGTATTTGAGGGTCAAGCTCCTGTTTTCCCTGGCTGTCTGCGCCCATGGCGACGATATGGGTTCCGGGTTTTACAGCGGACACCGGAACGATTGCCTGAGTCGACGGTGTGCAGGTAATCACGACATTACAGTGTTCGAATACGTCCTCCACCGTTGCGGCCGTTTGGGCGGTCAAGCCCTGATGCACCAGCTTCTCAACCAGGCGGGTGGCTTTGTTCGGGTCCCGCCCCCAGATGAATACACGCGGCGTCCCGAGGAGCTGTGCAGCCCATTGGGCCTGTTGTTCGGCCTGATGCCCGGTACCGAGAATACCCAGCGCGGTGACCTGTGAGGGTGCGCCAGCCTTTGCAGCCAAGGCCCCGGCTGCGGCTGTCCGCCAACTGGTCAACCAGCCCTCGTCATTGAGGATGGCGACGAGCTTGCCGGTGTGTGAGCTGAAGACCAGCATCAGCCCGTTATTGGTGTGCAGCCCTTTGGACGGGTTCTCATAAAAACCCATGGCCAGTTTGACTACGAAGGTCTCACCGCCTCGCAAATAGCCGAGCCTGACATGGCAATCCCCGGGAGGCGCTTGAAACAGCAGTTCGCCGGGCGTGGCACTGACGATGTTGTTTTGGGAATGTTGAATACAGGCGTCGCGTGTCACGCGCAGCATGTCACTGCGCTTTAGCACTGCGCGCAGATCGCGAAGGCTATAGATGGGAAACGTCATTGGGTGTTGCCCCGCAGGCTGACGACACTGGATGTGTGGACTGGGGCAGAGATTAATCGAATTTAAACAAAGTATATAAATTGTTATTAATGTCTAATTATTGCAATGGAGTTATCTCTTGCGCCCGCCTCAGCGGTGCAGCAGTCCCCATAGCGCAATGACTGCCGGCACCCCCAACCCGACCCAACTGAGCGAATCCCACAGCCCATCCCCCAGCAACGCCGCAAACAACCCGGCCGCGCTGAGCAAGCCGATCCCCAGCGGAATCCCAAACACTTTCCAGAAGTTCGACTGACGCGGCTTCATGCCTTGCCCGCCTTGCGCCGCACGATCCACAAGTAAATCCCACTGACCAGCACGATGATGGTCAGCACATCCAGCGCCGCCCAGAGGATTTTCATCGGCATGCCGCCGTAGTCACCGAAATGCAGCGGCTGGGACATGCCCATGGCGTCCATGTACCAGGGCCGTTCGGCGATGGCGGTGACGGCCAGGGTGCTGGCGTCGATCAGCACGGGTGTGAGCAGGTGCGAGGTGAGATGGGTGCTGCCCTTCATGAACACGGCGTAATGGTGCTCACTGGAAAAGCGTGTGCCGGGGAAGGCGATGAAGTCCGGCTCCATGCCCGGCGCGGCCTTGGCGGCGATCGTTAGCAGCTCGGTAGCCGGTGCGCGCTGGATCAGCGGAGGGGCGTTTTTGTAGGGTTCGATCATGGCGCTGAGGCTGTCCTGGCGCCAGGCGGCGATGATCAGGTCGGCGCAGGCGCTGATCACGCCGGTCACGCCCACCACCAAGGCCCAGGTCAGGGTGACCACGCCGATCAGGTTATGCAGGTCGAGCCAGCGCAGGCGCGTGGATTTGTCCTGGCGCACGGTGGCGAACTTCAAGCGACGCATGAACGGCAGGTACAGCACCGTGCCCGAGATGATCGCCAGCACAAACAGAATGCCCATGAACGCCAGCAGCAACTTGCCCGGCAGGCCGGCGAACATGTCCACATGCAGGCGCAGCAGGAACAGGGTCAACCCGCCGTTGGCCGCCGGAGTTTCCACCGCTTCACCGGTGCGCGCGTCGAGCATGAAGGTGTGGGACGCGTTGGGCTCGGTGCCGGCGGTGGCGGCCATGATCGCGATCACGCCGTTCTTGTCATCTTCGTCCCAGGCCAGGTACTGCATGGCTTCGCCGGGGCGATGGGCCTGCGCCTTGGCCACCAGTTGCTCCAGGTTGAGCTGCAGTGTGTCGGCAGGCATTTGCGCCAATTCAGGCTCGTTGCCCAGCAGGTGGTCGATCTCATGGTGAAACACCAACGGCAAGCCAGTGAGGGCGAGCAGCAGCAGGAATACCGTGCAGATCAGGCTGGTCCAGGTGTGGATGAAGGACCAGCGGCGGATGGTTTTGCTTTTCATTTTCCAGCCTTCAGACATGCCAAGGCCGCCCACAGGGGCGGCCCGGTTGTTAACTCAGCCGATTACCACTGGTAGGTGGCGCTGGCGACGACGCTGCGTTGGTCGCCGAAGTAGCAGTAGTTGCCATCACAGGTCGACAGGTAGTCCTTGTTGAACAAGTTGGTGGCATTCAACTTGACCGAAGCACCTTTGAGGCTGTTATCCAGGCGGCCCAGGTCATAATGCACCGAGCCGTCGAACACGGTGTAGGCGTTGGCCTTGCCCAGCCAAGTGTTGGCCTGGTCGCCGTAGGTGTTGCCGGTGTAGCGCGCGCCAAAGCCGATGCCGAAGCCGTCGAGCGGGCCGGTGTGCCAAGTGTAGTCAGTCCACAGCGAGGCTTGCTGGTTAGGCATCAACGTCAGGCGGTTGCCTTTGTAGATGCCTTTTTGCACCTCGGATTTGGCCAAGGTGTAGGCGGCGATCACCTTGAGGTTCTCGGTCACGTCAGACACGGCTTCCAGCTCCAGGCCCTTGACCTTCACTTCGCCGGTCTGGCTGTTGATTTGCTGGCCTCCTGCGCCGAGCGTCGTGACCTGCACGTTTTTCTGCGTCAGGTCGTACACCGCTGCGCTCAGCAAGGTATTGGAGCCGGGCGGCTGATACTTGACGCCCATTTCCCACTGTTTGCCTTCCGTCGGTTTGAAGGTTTTGGTGGCATTGGTATCGGCGTTGCTCGCCGGCTGGAAGGACTCGGCGTAGGACAAGTACGGTACGAAGCCCGAATCGAACACATAGCTCAGTGCCGCGTTGCCGCTGAAATGCTTGATGCGGTCAGTGTTGGTCGCGTCGTTATCGTTGAAGTACGTGGTGCCCTGATGTACCCAGTCTTCACGCCCGCCCAGGGTCAGGCGCCATTTGTCCAAGGCCATCTGGTCCTGCACGTAGAGGCCGGTCTGCACGGTTTTCTGGTTGTAGTCGTAGAAAGGTCGCACGCCGGTTGGGCGCAGCGTCGGCGTGGTGTTGACCGGGTTGAAGATGTTGATGTTTGACGCGGTCCCGTAAATCGCACGGTAGGACGTGTCGGTGCGTTGGTGATCCAGGCCTAGCAACAGGGTGTGGATAACGTCGCCTGTGGCGAAATCCGCCTGGAAATTGTTATCCACCGCGAACTGGCCAATGTTTTCGTTTACGTTGGTGGTCGAGCGGCTGATATCGCCCGCCGCATTTGCCGGGGAAAATGCATAAGAGCCCACGGTCAACTGCCGGAAGTCCAGTTCCGACTTGGTGTAGCGCAGGTTCTGCTTGAACTGCCAGGTGTCGTTGAAACGGTGTTCGAACGCATAGCCCAGCGCGTAGTAGGTGCGATCGTAGAACTCGTAGTCCGGATCGCCCAGGTTCTTGTGGTGGGAAATGTCACCCAGCGGCGATTTAATCTTGGTGCCTTGGATCGGCATGAACTGGCTGGTAGTACCCGTATCGTCCCGCGTGAACTGCGACAGGAAGGTCAGCTTGGTGTCCGGATCAATGTTCCACGTCAGGCTCGGCGCAAGGTTGTAGCGCTTGTTGTCGATGTGATCGACCTGGGTGCCGGCATCGCGCACCACGCCGCTGAGGCCGTAGAGGAACTGGCCGTCATCGTCGATCTTGCCGGTGCTGGCGAAGTTGATCTGGCGGTAGTTGTCGCTGCCATACTGCACCTGAATGGCGTTGCTCGACTCTTCGTTGGGACGACGGCTGACCATATCCAACAGGCCGCCCGGCGGGGTTTGACCATAGACCGAGGAGGCCGGGCCGCGCAGCAGGGCGAGGCGGTCGAGGTTCCAGGTCTCGGCCTTCGGGTTGGCGTACACGCCACGCGGCAGCGGCAGGCCATCGAGGAACTGGGTGGGTTCGAAGCCACGTACACGCATCCAGTCGTAGCGGGTGTCGCTGCCGTAGCTGGCGGACACAATGCCCGGCATGTATTTCACGGCGTCATCCAGGTTCTGCACGTTGCGGTCTTGCATCTGCTCGCGAGTGGCGACAGAGATCGAACGCGGGGCCTCGACCAGCGCGGTGTCGGTCTTGGTGCCCGCGGCGGTGCGTTTGGCCAGGTAACCGTCGACCGGGCCCCAGGCGCTTTCATAGCTGTCCTGCCCGGTGATATTGGTGGTCGGCAACGCTACGACCCCCTCCGGAATCGCTACCAGGGTATAAGTCCCCGCCGTGCTCTGCTCAAGCTGCAACCCCGTCCCACGCAACGCCTCACGCAGCGCACCCGGCGCATCGAACTGGCCCTGGACCGGCGCCGAGGTCTTGCCCGACGCCAATGCCGGGCTGAGGGTCAGCGCCAGGCCGCCCTGGCTGGCGATCTGGTTCAGGGTAGTCGCCAGTGGTGCCGCCGGCAGGTTGTAGGTGCGCACGCTGGATGCCTGCTCCGCGGCGATCAGCGTAGTGCTGGCCAGCGGGGCACTGAGGGCAATGGCCACGGCTAACAGGCTGGGGCGCAACAAGGTGTCTAGCGTGCGGGACATGGGGCGGCTCCTGAATGGAAATATTTCTCAATTGCCTGGGTGCCGAACGAGAATCGAAAAGTGATAGGGCCAAATGAAAATAAATCTGTGAGTGGTCACAACTCTTCGCACTGCATGGCCCTGAAGGTTCAGGTGTGTTGTGAGGTTTAGCCCTGCGCCCATTGCAGTTTAGCGGCCAAGGCGTCCGGGTAAGTTTCTGCACTGGCGATTGCCGCACGCGTCGCATCACCCTGGCCGAAGGCCTCGATCAACAGCGTGACGTGGGTGGCCAGGAAGTCGCTGCGTTGATTGAGGTGTTCCTCCAGTGCCCGGTAGCGCTTGCCATCCATGAACCCTTCGCTGAGAAACCAGGCCGCGTGTTTGTTCAGGTAGTCGAGTACGTACAGGTCGTACAACGCGCTCACCAGATCTTTTGCAAGCCCAGGCTGCAGTGAGTTGCCGGCCTTTACCGCACTCTCGATGGCAAGGCGCTGGGCATGCGCCTCGCCAGCGCGTGCAACCACCATCAGTTTTGAGTTCCAGACCTGCATGTCGTCCTCTCCCTGAGCCCGGTGTGCGGCGACATGGTGGGCCACCTCCGTGAGCAAACGGTATTCCAGGGTGCGGACCATGCTCAGCCCGTAGTCAACGTCGTCCAGGTTAGCGTGCGGGTCCGGATGGGCGGGCTCGGTCAAGGGTTGGCCAATCAGGACCTTGGCGGCATCCAGCAGGATCATGCGGTTGTTGCCACCGGCGTCCTGGTAGATCTTGGCCATGCCTTCATAGTCGGCGAAACGATTGAGGTTGAGCGCCCCGGCCACGCCGCAGCGCAATCGGCATTCGGTGGCCACGGCCTCAGCGGCGGGCGCGCACAGGGCTTTGGTCAGCGCCAGGGTCTGGCTGATGGCGGCCCAGGGTGTCCATGTCACATCGCCCGTGCCGGTTGTTTGCAGGGAGGCCTGGCTGGCGGTGCCTTCGATCCATAGGCGGGCGGAGTCATTGGCAAAGCATTTCATGACGTACGCTGTCGCCAGGCAGCCGAATAACGCCCGGCGCTGGGTGCGAAAGTCCAGCAAGCCTGTGCCGTTGCCGATTCTCGCCTGGGTGGTGCGCCGGTTGGCGTGAGTCAGGGCCAGGGTTGCACAGGCCAGCATGACGGAGCTCAAGCCGGTGCCGACCATCGCCCACACGTTCTTGGGGGCGAACAGTGAGCGGATCAGACGGCGGTCAGTGCTGCCCAGTGGGTCTTGAAAGCGGTTGGACTGATCAATGTTCGCTCCGTCACACAGCCACGCGTCAAAAGAGACGCGGACCTGATTAAAACGCAACAAGCCGTAATCCAACGGTACGGCGCGAATTTCTGCTGGTGAAGACATTTCAATGCCAGGGCATGGACCCTGTGTGTCGCTTAATGGCAAGACAAAGGCGAAGACACCACAGCGTTGGTCCTGAACCTTCAACTCGGCAAACACCACGCCCAACTTGTTGAGATCATTGATACCGACATTGGCAAATTTCAGCGCAGCGTTGTTGGGTGTGTTCAACACAAACGTGCGCGTGTCGGTGTCGAATACCGCCTCCAGGCAGGGGCCCATGTGTGAGTTGCTACGGCCGATTTCAGTCAGCGCGTAGACCCCCAGGCATTGGCCCTTCTCCAGTTCGCATCGCCATTTGGCGGCGTACGGGTGGTCCTGTTCGAACGCCAGGAGTGTACCGATGCACAAACCCTGCTGAATCACGCACCCCATGAACAGCGACGGATCATTGACCGCCGCGTGGGTGGCCACGGCCATCAACCACTCCGGTTGTTTGAATCCGTGGATACCGTCGGGCAGTTGTTTGAGCAGATGCTGCAAGCGCCGATAGGTCTGACGGTGGCCGTCGTGGAAGGTCAGGTTGGTTTGCGGATGCAACTCAGGGTCGTTGAACGTGTGAGCCATGTGCGCATGGGCCTGGGCGGTGACGGGCCCGTTGACCAGCTGGCGCAGAGTGTCCAGGGTATGTGAGTCGGCCAGTAGTTGGCGAAGTTCACTAGGTGGTGCGGCGAGGGGCGTGTAGGTCTTGGCATCGCGCAGGCTTTTGAGGATGCACATCGACATGCCTCGGTTTACACCCATGTCGATAAACACGCAGCATTTGTCGAGTGGCAACGCGCCCAGTGTCTCGGGCAGGTTGGTGGGGTCGGTCACGCCCAAGGTGAACAGCTCGTGCAGGTCATCCCCGTGCTGGTAACAGCCCCCCAAAACGGTCGAATAGACGGGGGTCCTGAACGGCTGTTGCTCCAGGGGTTGCAGCAATGCGTTCATGAGTTCTGCGACATGCCGATGCGCCGAGTAATGGGATGCGTAGGCGATCGACACCCAGCGCAACGGCGGGGTGCTGTCGCCGTAACGCTCAAGCAGAGCGTGCAATGCGTCCATTTCTCCGCTGATGATGCATTGCTCAGGGGCATTGACCGACCCCAACTCCAGCTTCAGTTCAGGCCACCTGTCGAGCAGCGCTTGCGTCATCTCCGGCGACAAGTTGACCAGCAACATGCCGCCGCGGCCTTCTTCACTACGGTAGGCCGCATTGAGGGCGCAGACCGCACGCACGCCCTGCTCAATGCTCAGTACACCGGCGCACACTCGCGCAGCAATCTCACCAAAACTCTGTGCGACAATCAGTGCCGGCCGCACGCCTGCGTCGTGGAGCAGTTGGTTGAGCACCACGGCCGCACCATACAGGGCCAGTTGCGTGACTCCGGAAGGCAGCGGCAAAGCATGCTGATGGGTCAGTAACACTTGGGTGACCAGGCCGGGCTGCAGGCCGGGTTCGTGCTGCGCCGCTTCATGTTCGATGAGCGCCAGTATGGCATCTATCGAGGTACGCAATTCCTCGGCGTGTTGGTGCAGGTCAGCCAAGGCACCGCAGGGGTCGTTGCCTTGGCCGGGGAAGCAGAAGGCAAAAGTGTGCCGGGTGATGTGCGGGAGCGTCGACATGGTTTCATCCTCATAGAACAACTAGGGATGTCTATTGAAGGACGTTACGGTACGGATGAAACCTGTGAGGGATTACAGTTTTTTAGACACGTTCGAAATGACGGTTTATTCATTTCCTACTAAGTGATTCGGTGTTTTTCGCCTTGGCGTTCACCGTGACCCACCAAGGCGTATGATGCTGGATCTGCACCGGCAATGTCGGCAGCAGTGCATTGAGCGCCAGCGTGGTGTCGCGCAACGGGAAGCTGCCGGTAATGCGCAGGTCAGCCACGTTTTTATCCACACCCAGGTAACCGGTGCGGTAACGGCTGAGTTCCGCAACCACATCGCCCAGGCGCGCGTTGTCGACCACCAGCATGCCGCGGGTCCAGGCGTCGGTGGCGGGGGTGACGGCAAGCGCAGGGCCGAGGCCATCGCTGCGCATCAGCACTTGCTGGCCTTCCTTGAAGATCTGTTCCTGCTGCAGCGCCTCGGGCTGGGCGGCCACGGCCGATTGCAGCACGCTCAAGCGCGTGGCGTCGTCTTCGCGCTTGACGATAAACCGCGTGCCCAGCGCCCGCAGGCTGCCGTCGCGGGTTTGCACATAGAACGGGCGCGCATCGTTGTGGCCGGTCTCGACCAGAATTTCGCCTTCCTGCAACACGATCAGCCGGCGTTTTTCATCAAAACGCACGTCGATGGCGCTGTGGGTATTGAGGTTGATCAGCGTGCCATCCGCCAGCTTCAGCGTGCGCTGCTCGCCGGTGGCGGTACGTTGGTCGGCCAGCCAATAGTGGATCGGCACATAGCGCTCACCGGCAAACAGCGCCAGGCCGATGACCAGCGCGATGCTCGCCAGACCACTGCCCAGCTTGCGCACACGTTGGCGAATGCCTTCACGCGATTGCAGCAACGCTGCCCGCGCCGGGCCCGAGGCCACGCTGAAACGCTGGTCGAGCATGCCCAACTGACGCCAGGCGCGGGCGTGTTCTTCGTCGCCGGCCAGCCATTTATTGAATTCTTCACGCTCAATTGCGCTGCCGTCGCCCGAATCGAGGGACAGCTGCCAGGCGATCGCCGCATCCAGCACGCGGGCCGAGACCGGTTTGGAACTGATCACCGTCACAGCGGCTCGCCATACAGCGCGATGTAGCACTGGCGAATGCCCTGGGCCAGGTACTGGCGCACGCGGGGCACCGACACGCCGAGGCGCTGGGCGATTTCGGCGTGGCCCATGCCGTCGAGGCGGTTATAGAGGAAGGCGGCGCGGGCCTTGGTCGACAGCTTGCCGAGCAGGCGGTCGATGGCCTTGAGGTCGTCGAGGATCAGTTGCTGTTCTTCCGGCGAAGGGTGTTCGCTTTCCGGGATCAGCATCAGTTCGGTGAGGTAGGCCTGTTCCAGGGCGGCGCGACGGAAATAGTCGAACAACAAGCCCTTGGCGATTGCCACCAGGAACGCCCGGGGTTCGCGGGGTTCACGCAACTCATCACGGCCGAGCAGGCGCATGAAGGTGTCCTGGCTCAGGTCTTCGGCGCGGCTCGGGCAGGCCACGTTGCGTCGAAGCCAGGCCAACAGCCAGCCACGATGGTCGCGATACAACGCGCCAACAAGCTCACTGTGTGGGTTCTGGATCGACGACAAGGCATCACCTAGTAAACGGGATGTTTAAACTAACGAGAATTATTCGCGATTGTGTCAGAGCCGTGGAGTGGGCGCAATTGGCGTCTGTCGGGAGATGACATTAAAACGATGGCGCGTGTTGACGCCGTTTCCATTGGCTCAAACGCTCTTGTAACGCCTGTGGCGTGTCGATGTGTTGCTGGCGCGCGCGGCTGAACAGGATCAGCATCAGCTCCGCCGTGGCCAGTGCATCGGCGCTGGCGTGATGGCGCTCGCCCACATGCAGATGGAAGTGGTTGATCCAATCGTCCAACCCGGCTTCGCGGATATGCGCATCCGGGCACAGCAGCGGGGCGATGTCTGCAACATCGAGAAACGGATGGGCCAGGCGGTACCCCAGGCTGTCCTTGAGCGCCCGGCACAGCATGTGTTGATCGAATGGCGCATGGAAGGCGAGCAATGGGCTGTCTCCCACAAAGTCCATGAAGTCCAGTAACGCGTCGACCGGATCGCTGCCGGCGGCAATCGCACTGGGGCCGAGGCCGTGGATCAACACACTGGGGCTGAGTTTGGTTTCAGCCCGTTGCAAGGTGCGTTCAAACAGTTGCGAGAAATCCACCGCGCCATCCTCGATCACCACCGCGCCGATGGACAGCACCTGGTCACGGTTGAGGTTGAGGCCGCTGGTTTCCAGGTCCACCACCACCCAGCGTTGGCTGCGCAGGGTGTCTTCGCCCAGCGGCCTGGGTTTGCGCAGTTGCGCCAGGCGCTGTTGTTGCGCGCTGTCGAGCCCCGGCTTTTTCTTGCGCAGCCAGTTGAACAAGCTCACAGCTGGTACCGCAATGTCAGGCTGCTTTGCAGGCGTTGGGCCTGGCGCAGGGATTCACGCAGGATGCGCCGGTCCAGGTGGTTGAGGCTGTCAGGATCGACACGGTTGGAGTACGGCTGGTTCTCGCGGGTTTGCAGTTGGTGCTGTTGCATACGGGTCTGCTGGATAAAGTGGTAGGCCTCTTCATACGCAGCGCCGTCCAGCGGCTCAATCACTTCCTTGACCACCAACTGGCGCAGGCGCTCCAAGGTGTTGTTGGCGTGAATACCATTGGCCAGGGCCAACAGGCGCGCGCCGTCGACAAAGGGGGTCAGGCCCTGCACCTTGAGGTCGAGCGTAGCTTTTTCGCCCCCTTTACGCGTGAGTACAAATTCGCGGAAGCGTCCTACGGGTGGCCGCTGGCGCAACGCGTTTTCGGCCAGCATGCGCTGGAACAAGCGGTTGTCCGCCACCTGGTCGAGAATGCCTTGGCGCAATTGCTCGCAGCCACGCTCATCGCCCCACACCACACGCAGATCGAAATAGATGCTGGAGCCCAGCAGATTCTCTGGCGTCGCCTCGCGGATAAACGCCGCAAACCGCCGCGCCCATTCCGCCCGCGATAGGCACAACTCTGGGTTGCCGGCCATGATGTTGCCTTTGCACAGGCTGAACCCGCACAAGGCCAGGCTCTGGTTGATCTGCTGGGCCAGCGGCAACAACCGGCCTCGGATCGCCGCCGCTTCGGCCGCGTCCTTGGCGTCAAACAGGATGCCGTTGTCCTGGTCGGTGTACAGCGTCTGCTCGCGGCGGCCTTCGCTGCCAAAGCACAACCAACTGAACGGCACGCCGGGGTCGCCTTTTTCGGCCAGGGTCAGTTCGATCACCCGGCACACGGTGTGATCGTTGAGCAGCGTAATGATGTGGGTGATCTGGGTGGACGAGGCACCGTGGGCCAGCATGCGTTCGACTAACTGGCCGATCTCGCCGCGTATCGCCACCAGGTTGTCCACCCTCGGCGCATTGCGGATGGTGCGCGCCAGGTGCACCAGGTCCACCCGTTGCAGGGAAAACAGATCGCGCTCGGACACCACGCCGCACAGGCGCTGATCCTTGACCAGGCAGACGTGGGCGATATGCCGCTCGGTCATGGCGATTGCCGCGTCGAAAGCGCTGTGGTCCGGCGTCAGGAAGAAGGGCGCCTGGGTCATATGCCCTTCGATGCCCTGACTGAAATCGCTGGTGCCATCGGCCACCACTTGGCGCAGGTCGCGCAGGGTGAAAATCCCAAGGGGCGCCTTGTGTTCATCCACGATCACGATGCTGCCAACCTGCTGCTCATGCATCAACGTGACGGCTTCGCGCAGCGGCGTGGCGGGGCTGCACGTGACAGGATGGCGCATGGCCAACTCGCCGAGCCGCGTGTTCAGGGAGTATTGAGTGCCGAGGGTTTCCACCGCTTTTTGCTGCACCTGCTGATTCACCTGGTCCAACAGGCTGCTGACGCCTCGCAGGGCAAAATCGCGAAACGGGCTGGAGAGTGCGAACAGCTTGATGAACGCCGGTTTGTTCAGTTGCAGGCAGAAGGTGTCTTCGGCGGCCTTGTGCTCGGTGCGGGTCGCCCGTTCGCCCAGCAACGCGGCCAGGGGAAAGCACTCGCCGGTGGTGATTTCGAAGGTGGTTTCGGCGCTGTCCGGCCGCTCACCGACGACCCGGCCCTGCTTGACGATATAAAAGTGCTCGACCGGCCCGCCCGAGGGTTTGAGGATGCTGTCGCCGGGGCCATAGAAGCGTAACTGGCACTGCTCCACCAAAAACGCCAAGTGGGCGTTTTCCATCTGGTTGAACGGCGGGAAGCGTTGCAGGAACTGCAGGGTGCCGTGGATATTTTGCAACACAGCAGTTTTCCCCGCCTGGGCGAAGGCATCAGCTTTACTCATAACAATGACCGCAGATTTTTTGTCGTTATCGTCCCCCATGGTCGACTCCTGCGCAGCGGGTGCCCATTGGACGTAAGTCTAGGTCGATACAAAGGGTACAAACCTAGGGAAAAACCTTACATGAATATCGTCCAAAACCCGTAGAACGCCCACTAGGCAAACTTTCCGACGAAGTGCACATTGAACGCCCTTCCGCAGATGTCTGACGAGTGTGCTGGGAGATTGATTAGAACTGCTGAGAACCGTATGTCCGACCACGATATTTTGAGTGATGCCGAGCGCGAGGCGCTGAGCGCCGTGATGCTGGAGCCTGATTTACCGCCACAACGCGTGTTGATTGTTGACGACGACAAGGATGCGCGCGAACTGCTGGCGGAAATCCTGGGGCTGGACGGTATTCGCTGCCTGACCGCCGACAGTGGTGAGGCGGCGTGGGATTTGTTGAAGTCGAGCAGCTCCATCGGTTTGCTGATCACCGACCTGCGCATGGCGCCCAGCAACGGCCTGGAACTGATCCGACAAGTGCGTGAGTCCCCACGCGCGGCGCTGCCGATCATCATCATGTCGGGGGATGCCGAGGCGCCGGACGTGATTGATGCCATGCATTTGAGTGTGGTGGATTTTTTGCTGAAGCCAATTGATAGCGGGAAGTTGGCGAAGCTGGTGAAGCGGGAGTTGGGGATGGCGCAGTAAAACTCCGGTGCATAAAAAAGCCCTGATCGTGTGATCAGGGCTTTTTCATTTACAGGCCGTTCTTAGCCTTGAACTCCCGACGCCGACGGTGCAACACCGGCTCGGTATACCCATTAGGCTGCTTAGTCCCTTCAATCACCAACTCCACCGCTGCCTGGAACGCGATGTTGCTGTCGAAATCCGGGGCCAGCGGGCGGTACAGCTTGTCCCCGGCGTTCTGACGGTCCACCACCGGCGCCATGCGCTTGAGGCTTTCCATCACCTGATCCTGAGTGACAACGCCGTGGCGCAGCCAGTTGGCGATGTGCTGGCTGGAGATACGCAGGGTGGCGCGGTCTTCCATCAGGCCCACATCATTGATGTCCGGCACTTTCGAGCAACCTACGCCCTGGTCGATCCAACGGACCACATAACCCAGGATGCCTTGGGCGTTGTTGTCCAGCTCGTTGCGGATCTCTTCGTCGGACCAATCGGTGTTGCTGGCCAGAGGAATGGTTAGGATGTCGTCCACCGACGCACGCTCGCGCTTGGCAAGCTCGGCCTGGCGGGCGAATACATCAACCTTGTGGTAATGCAACGCGTGCAGCGCGGCGGCGGTTGGCGACGGCACCCAGGCGGTGTTGGCGCCGGCCAGTGGGTGGGCGATTTTCTGTTCGAGCATCGCCGCCATCAGGTCGGGCATGGCCCACATGCCTTTACCGATCTGCGCACGACCTTGCAGGCCAGTGCTCAAACCGATATCGACGTTCCAGTTTTCGTAGGCGCCGATCCATTTTTCTGCCTTCATCGCC
Organism: Pseudomonas sp. MYb541; assembly: GCF_037479595.1. Classification (NCBI taxonomy): domain Bacteria; kingdom Pseudomonadati; phylum Pseudomonadota; class Gammaproteobacteria; order Pseudomonadales; family Pseudomonadaceae; genus Pseudomonas; species Pseudomonas sp. MYb541. The sequence continues at coordinate 62,590 of NZ_JBBGYS010000009.1, forward strand.
GCCTTGCGCACCATCGCGCCGGCTTCCATGGAGGTGTGGATCTCATCGCCGGTACGGTCAAGGAAGCCGGTGTTGATAAACACCACGCGCTCGCTGGCGGCCTTGATGCATGCCTTGAGGTTGACCGTGGTGCGGCGTTCCTCGTCCATGATCCCGACTTTCAGCGTGTTGCGCGGCAGGTTCAGCACGTCTTCGATGCGGCCGAACAGCTCGTTGGTGAACGCAGCTTCTTCCGGGCCGTGCATCTTCGGCTTAACGATGTACACGGAACCGGTGCGGCTGTTCTTGCGGCTGTTATTGCCGTTGAGGCTGTGTGTGGCAGCGAGGCTGGTGAGCAGGCCGTCGAGGATGCCTTCTGGCACTTCGTTGCCGTCTTTGTCGAGGATCGCATCGATGGTCATCAGGTGACCCACGTTGCGCACGAACAGCAGCGAACGACCGTGCAGCGTCACGTCCTGGCCGTCCACACCGGTATAAACGCGGTCAGCGTTCATGGTGCGGGTGAAGGTCTTGCCGCCCTTGGCCACTTCTTCGGCCAGGTCGCCCTTCATCAGGCCGAGCCAGTTGCGGTAGATCACCACTTTGTCATCGGCATCCACGGCGGCGACGGAGTCTTCGCAGTCCATGATGGTGGTCAGCGCGGCCTCCATCAGCACGTCTTTGACGCCGGCGGCGTCGGTCTGGCCGACCGGGGTGCTGGCGTCGATCTGGATTTCGAAGTGCAGGCCATTGTGTTTCAGCAGGATCGCAATCGGCTCAGCCGCAGGGCCCTGGAAACCGATCAACTGTGCGTCGTCGCGCAGGCCGCTGTTGCTGCCGCCCTTGAGGCTGACGATCAGCGTGCCGTCGACGATCTTGTAGCCGGTCGAATCGACGTGGCTGCCAGCGATGAGCGGTGCGGCCTCATCGAGGAAGGCGCGGGCGAAGGCGATGACCTTGTCGCCACGCACCTTGTTGTAGCCCTGGCCCTTTTCGGCGCCGTCGGCTTCGCTGATGGCGTCGGTGCCATACAGCGCGTCATACAGCGAGCCCCAGCGCGCATTCGAGGCGTTGAGGGCGAAGCGGGCGTTCATCACCGGCACCACCAGCTGTGGGCCGGCCATGCGGGCGATCTCGTCATCGACGTTTTGGGTCGTGGCCTGGAAATCCGCGGCTTCTGGCAGCAGGTATCCAATGTCTTGCAGGAAGGCTTTGTAAGCCACCGGGTCGTGCGCCTGGCCTGCGTGGGTCTGGTGCCAGGTATCGATCCGCGCTTGGAAATCGTCGCGTTTGGCGAGTAGGGCTTTGTTCTTCGGTGCCAGGTCGTGGATGACCTTGTCGGCGCCGGCCCAGAACTGGTCGGCAGTGATGCCGGTGCCGGGAATGGCTTCGTTGTTCACGAAGTCGAACAGGACTTTGGCGACCTGCAGGCCACCGACTTGAACGTGTTCAGTCATTGCTTGCCTCACTCTGCGGAGCTTATGCGCTTTTTCAGATTTTCATTATGTAGTGCACGGTTGGGCATACTACATGATGACTTGCGGTTGTGAAAATTAGACTAAATACGTCGTTTAGCGACCCACTTTGGTCGTACGGTCACAGCGGAGAACCGGATGTTCTCAAAAAACTATTGGATTGTTCCAGATAAATATAAAAATGGTACACGATTTGTTATCGGGGGCCTTCGGGTCCACCTTGTAGATTGAATTCCAGAGGGCGTTGCCATGGACCATCTTGTACTCACAATTATCGCTGCCGACAAACCCGGCCTGGTTGAACGCATCGCGCAGAACATCGCCGCCCACGGTGGCAACTGGCTGGAAAGCCGCATGGCGCACATGGCCGGGCAGTTTGCCGGGATCCTGCGGGTCAGTGTGCCTAAAGAGCAACGTCAGGCATTGGTCGGGGCGTTGGAGGATTTATCCACCCATGGCATTCGCGTGCTGGTGGGCGAGGGCAGCAGCGGGCAGGCCTCGGCCTCCAAATCGATCATGATGACGCTGGTGGGCAATGACCGTGCGGGCATTGTGCGCGAGATCACCGCGCTGCTGAGCAAGCAGGGCGTGAACCTGGAGAGCCTGAGCACCGATGTACGCCCGGCCCCTATGAGCGGTGATCCGTTGTTTACCGCCGAGGCACTGTTGCAGGTGCCGGCCGCGTTATCCCTGGATACCTTGCAGTTGTCTCTGGAAACCCTGGCCGATGACTTGATGGTGGAACTGCACCACGAGGAATGATCTGCCCACAGGGTTATGCATGGAAATCTTGCATGGGCCTGTGGATAACCTGTAGAGACCCCTCGCCAGGCCACGCCGGCCGGGGGTCTTCGCTGATTGAGCAAAAAACGAGCAATTTCAAAAGCTTGTGCACAAATGGCGGGGATCAGGTTGTGGATAACCTTGGGGTTGATGCCTGCAAGCCACGCCCGCTGTGGCTTGCAGAGGTTTGTACGTTATTTGATCAGCGTTTGCGCGCGCTGAGCCAGATATCCACGCTGTACACCACCAGGCCCGCCCAGATGAAAGCGAAGGCGGTCAGGGTGCTCGGTGCCAGGTGTTCGCCGAACAACAGCACGGCTTCGAGCAATACCAGGGTCGGTGCGACGTACTGCAAAAAGCCCAGCGCGGTGTAGGGCAAATGCCGTGCGGCGGCGTTGAAACACACCAGCGGGATCAGCGTCACCGGACCAGCCGCCACCAGCCACCAGGCTTCGGACGTACTCCAGAACGCCATTTGCGCGCTATGGGCGGTTGGGTTGAACAGCAGCCACGCAATCGCAATCGGCACCAGCATCCAGGTTTCCACCACCAGCCCCGGCAGCGCCTTGACCGGCGCCTGCTTGCGGATCAGCCCGTAGAAACCAAAGGTCAACGCCAGCACCAGCGACACCCACGGCAAGCTGCCGACCTGCCATACCTGTTGCGCCACACCCACGGCCGCCAGCCCGACGGCGACCCACTGCAAGCGGCGCAGGCGCTCACCCAGAATCAGCATGCCCAGCACCACGTTCACCAACGGGTTGATGTAGTAACCCAGGCTCGCCTCCAGCATGCGCCCAGTGTTCACCGACCACACATAGGTCAGCCAGTTAGCCGCAATCAACGACCCGCTGAGGGCCAGGATCGCCAGGCGCTTGGGGTTGTCGCGTAGCTCGCGGAACCAGCCGGGATGCTTCCATACCATCAACAGCAAACCGCCGAACAGCGCCGACCACAACACGCGGTGCACGATGATCTCGGCGGCCGGAACGCTGGCGATGGCTTTGAAGTAGAGCGGGAACAGACCCCAGATGACGTAGGCGCTCAGGCCCAGGATGTACCCCTTGCGAGGGTTGGCGGCTTGCATTGCAGAATCCTTGCTTAGGCAGCTAACAAAGCGCGATTGTAAGGATATTTCTCAGGCAATGGGATCTGCTTTCTGTGGGAGCCGGGCTTGCCCGCGATAGCATCACCTCGGTACTCCTGCAAAACCGAGGCGCATGCATCGCGGGCAAGCCCGGCTCCCACAGAGAAGCTGTCAGAAGAGTTTCAAGGGTTCTTCGTTCAGGGCCGAGAGTTGCTCACGCAACGCCAACACCTGATCGCCCCAATAACGTTCGCTGCCAAACCATGGAAAGCTGTGGGGGAACGCCGGGTCGTCCCAGCGCCGTGCCAGCCAGGCGCTGTAGTGCATCAGGCGTAAGGCGCGCAGGGGTTCGATCAGTGCCAGCTCACGCGGGTCGAAGTCATGGAATTCCTGGTAGCCGTCCATCAATTCCGACAACTGCCCCAGGCATTCCTGACGGTCGCCGGCGAGCATCATCCACAGGTCCTGCACCGCCGGGCCCATGCGGCAGTCATCCAGGTCGACGATGTGGAACATCTCGTCACGGCACATCATGTTGCCGGGGTGGCAATCGCCGTGCATGCGGATGTTTTTGTGCGGCGTGGCTTTGTACACCTCTTCCACACGCTTGAGCAGGTCGCGTGCCACGGACTCGTACGCCGGCAGCAGACTCTTGGGGATGAAATTGCCTTCCAGCAACGTGGTGAGGGAATCGTGGCCGAAGTTCTTCACGCCCAAGGCCTCGCGGTGTTCGAACGGGCGGGTGGAGCCCACCGCATGCAAACGGCCGAGCAATTGCCCAAGGCGATACAGTTGATCGAGATTGCCCGGCTCCGGCGCACGGCCGCCACGGCGGGGGAACAAGGTGAAGCGGAAACCGGCGTGCTCGAACAGGCTTTCGCCGTTGTGGATCAGTGGCGCGACCACCGGCACTTCGCATTCGGCCAGTTCGAAGGTGAAGCGGTGTTCTTCGAGGATCGCCTCGTTGGTCCAACGCTGCGGCCGATAGAACTTGGCAATCAGCGGTTCCGAGTCTTCGATGCCCACTTGATAAACGCGGTTTTCGTAGCTGTTGAGCGCTAGAACGCGAGCATCGCTGAGGAAACCGATGCTTTCGACAGCGTCGAGCACCAGGTCGGGCGTGAGTGTTTCAAACGGGTGGGCCATGCGAACTCCTGCGCGCAGCAGGGCGCCGCGTCCGGCCGGGTATGGTAACAGTGATAGGTGGTGACTGTGCGGACGCCTTCGCGAGCAAGCCCGCTCCCACATTCGACCGCATTCTCATGCTGGAACTCGGTCAAGTGTGGGAGCGGGCTTGCTCGCGAAGAGGGCTTATCAGGCGCCGACTATCCCACCATCATCCCTACGAATCGCCATCACCGACGACCGCGGCTTGCCATTCGGCAGGTGCTCCGGCCAGGTCGAGCCGCCGGTTTCGCCTGGGTGCTGGATCCCCACAAACAGCGTCTTCTGATCCGGCGAGAAGCTGATACCCGTCACTTCACAGGCCACCGGTCCTACCATGAAGCGGCGGATTTCTCCGGTGGAAGGGTCGGCGCAGAGCATCTGGTTGTTACCCATTCCCGCGAAATCCCCCGCGTTGCTGTAGTCCCCGTCGGTGAGGATCCACAAGCGCCCGGCCTTGTCGAACCCCAGGCCATCGGGGCTGTTGAACATGTTCTGCGGGTTGATATTCGACGACCCGCCCTTCGGTGTTCCGGCGTGAACGCCTGGGTTGCCGGCCACCACAAACAGGTCCCAAGTGAATTCCATACTGCCGTGGTTATCGGCATCTGCCTTCCAGCGCAGGATCTGACCGTAGACGTTTTTCTCACGAGGGTTCGGGCCCCCGACTGGTTGGCCGTCTTCACCGCGCTTGGCGTTGTTGGTCAGGGTGCAATAGACCTGGCCGTCGGTGGGGCTGACCACGATCCATTCGGGGCGGTCCATGCGCGTGGCTTTCACCACGCTGGCAGCCAGGCGCGCGTGGATCAGCACTTCGGCCTGGTTGGCGAAGCCGGTGCTGGCGTCGATGCCATTTTTGCCGTGGGTCAGCTCGACCCATTGACCCTTGCCCTTGGGGTGGTCGGCGTTGCCGTCGCCCGCGTCGAAGATCGCCACATACAAGGTGCCGTGGTCGAGCAGGTCTTTGTTGGCCTTGGGATTCTTGTGGTTGATTTTGTCGCGGCTGACGAACTTGTAGATGAACTCGCCGCGCTCATCGTCGCCCATGTACACCACTGCGCGGCCGTCGCGGGTTTCCGCCAGGGCAGCGTTTTCATGCTTGAAGCGACCCAGGGCGGTGCGCTTGGCCGGGGTGGATTGCGGGTCGAACGGGTCGATTTCCACGACCCAGCCGTGACGGTTGAGTTCGTTGGGGTTCTTCGCCATATCGAAACGCGGGTCATGCTGGTGCCAGTTGATATCTTTGCTGGCGGCGACTACGCCATAGCGTTTCTGCCCGGCGTCGAAGGTTTGTTGTGGGTTGCTGCTGCCGAAGCAGTCGGTGAAATTCTCTTCACACGTCAGATAAGTGCCCCACGGCGTCTTGCCATTGGCGCAGTTCTGGAAGGTGCCCAGGGCTTTTTTGCCGGATTTGTCGGAGCTGGTTTTGAGCCAGTCGTGGCCGGCGGCGGGGCCGCTGAGGCGGATCGGCGAGTTGCCGTGGATGCGGCGGTTGTAGCGTGAGTCCTGCACGAACTGCCAGGTGTCGCCCTTGCGCCGCACTTCAATGACCGACACGCCTTCGCTGGCCTGGGCCTTGTGCACGTCTTCGGCCGATTGCGGCGCGCCGCCGTGGGCGAAGAGGTAGCGGTAGTTGGTGTATTCGTTGTTGATTGCCATCAGCGCGCGATTATCGTCGCCGGGGAAGGCAAACAGGCTCATGCCGTCATTGTTGTCGCCGAACTGTTGTTCCTGGGCCTTGGCCGTGCCGTTACCGGACGGGTCGAAGGCCGGCGCGCTCTTGCTCAACGGCTGGCCCCAGCTGATCAGCACCGAAGCGCTATAGCCTGGCGGCAAAGTAATGGCGTCGCTGGTGGCGGCGGCGATGCTGGTGAACCCCAGCAACGGGCTGGCGCTGGCGGCGTTGACGGCGAGGGCGCTGCGGGTCAGCAGGTTGCCACCCAGGAACATCGCGGCGCCACACAGGGCACCTGCGCCGATGAAACGGCGGCGGGTGAGGCCGACCATCTGCTCAAGGTCGGTGGCTTGGTTTTCTTCTAATAGGCTCATCTCAGGCTCCCTGCGGTTTTTGCAGACACCATAAGGAGCGGGCGTGACGAAATTGTTGCAGTTTAAATGGCGGGCCGTTTACACCGGTGTGCCGAGCAGCACATTACTCGGCGCAAATTGCACCTGAATCGCTTTGCCTTCGGTCACGCGCAGCGCCTTGAGCGTGGCGGGCTGCGCCAGGGCGCACAAAACCTGGCCGTTGGGCAGGGTGACGCGCACTTCGCTGGGCCCGTCCTCAGCATCGAGAATGGCGTCGACGATGCCACCCATACAATTGTGTCCAGTTGTTACGGGAGCCTCGGGTGCCAGCAATTCAAGCCAGCCGGCCTTGATCAGTGCGACTACTTCCACGCCAGTTTCCAGCTCCAGTCGCTGCGTGCTGTCATGGGTAATCTGTGCCGCCAGGGTCAGCCCGCCGGCCAGTTGCAGGCGGATCAGATCATTGCGGCCATGCTGCTCGATGGCGACGACCTGACCATGCAGTTGATTACGCGCGCTGGTGCGCAGCATCAGGCGGCCGAGCAGGTTGAAATCGCTGGCGGCTTCGTCCGAGCCCAGCACTTCGGCCTGCAGTACTTGCAGGCGTTGGTAAAGACGCAGCACGCGCTCACCTTCCGCCGTCAACTTGGCGCCGCCGCCGCCCTTGCCGCCGACGCTGCGTTCCACCAGCGGTTTTTGCGCCAGGTTGTTCAACTCGTCGATGGCATCCCACGCCGCTTTGTAACTCAAGCCGGCACTTTTTGCCGCGCGGGTGATGGAGCCTTGCTCGGCGATATGCGCCAGTAAGGCAATGCGCTGGGGACGGCGGATGATGTGTTGGCTGAGGGACGTTGGCAGAGACATGGGGATACGCTTCGATGTGATGGACCGAACGTTGCGGCCAAGGTGGGACGGAGTCAAGTCAGCCGCCTGGTTTGGGCGTGCGGGCCAGGCAGTACACATCGACCTGTCGTGCCCCAGCGTTCATCAACAACCGCGCCAGGCTGTGGGCGGTGGCACCGGTGGTGAGCACGTCGTCCACCAGTGCGAAGTGACGGCCTTGCACCTTGGCGTCGGGCGCCAGGGCGAAGGCGCCGAGCAGGTTGCGTTGGCGGGTCTTGGCATCGAGGGCCTGTTGGGCGACGGTTTCATGAGGGCGTAACAACAGGTGTTCATCGTAGGGGATGTTCAAATCGCTGCTGAGCCATCGCGCCAGCATCAGGGCCTGGTTATAGCCACGTTCCCGCAGGCGCTTGCGGGCCATTGGCACCGGCAGCAGGCAGTCGGGGCGAGTGAGTCCGGTGTTGTCGAAGCGATGTTGCAGGTGCTGGGTCAACAGCCGCGCCAGCATCTGCCCCAGAGGCCAGCGCGCTTGGTGTTTGAAGCGGCTGATCAGGCTGTCGATCGGAAAGCTGTAGGTCCAGGGCGCGATCACCTGTTTAAAGGCCGGCGGATGTTTCTGGCATTGGCCGCAGATCAAGCCCTCCATCGGCAGGGGCAGGGCGCACAGGTTGCAGTGTTCTATCAGCCACGGCAGCTCGGTTTCGCAGACGTTGCACACAGAGTCGGCTGATTCCGTTGCCTCATCGCAGATTAAACAGGTCTGGGTGTTTTTTAACCAGATGTAAACCTTGTGTTTGTAGTCAGGTTGACAGTGCATGAATCTTCCTTAAATATGCCGAGCATCCGTGTCGTGCCTGTGGGTATTGCCCTTCCCGCAGCGCTTGCCAAAGCATAATCAAGGAATCGCCCATGAGCGCCAGCACCACCGCCACCTTGCGTCACGATTGGTCCCTCGCCGAAGTCAAAGCGCTGTTCGTGCAGCCGTTCAATGACCTGCTGTTCCAGGCGCAGACCGTGCACCGCGCGCATTTCGACGCCAACCGTGTACAAGTGTCGACGCTGCTCTCGATCAAGACCGGCGCTTGCCCGGAAGATTGCAAATATTGTCCGCAGTCTGGCCACTACAACACTGGCCTGGAAAAAGAGAAGCTGATGGAAGTGCAGAAGGTCCTCGAAGAGGCTGCCCGCGCCAAAGCCATCGGCTCGACCCGCTTCTGTATGGGCGCCGCCTGGAAGCACCCGTCGGCCAAAGACATGCCCTACGTGCTGCAGATGGTCAAAGGCGTGAAGGCCATGGGCCTGGAAACCTGCATGACCCTCGGCCGCCTCGATCAGGACCAGACCGAAGCCCTGGCCCAGGCCGGCCTGGACTACTACAACCACAACCTCGATACCTCGCCGGAGTTCTACGGCAGCATCATCACCACCCGCACCTACAGCGAACGCCTGCAAACCCTGGCCTACGTGCGGGATTCGGGGATGAAGATCTGCTCCGGTGGCATCCTCGGCATGGGCGAGTCCCTCGATGACCGCGCCAACTTGCTGATCCAACTGGCCAACCTGCCGGAGCATCCGGAGTCGGTGCCGATCAACATGCTGGTGAAGGTGGCCGGAACGCCGCTGGAAAACGCCGAAGACATCGATCCGTTCGACTTCATCCGCATGCTCGCCGTGGCGCGCATCCTGATGCCGCAGTCCCATGTGCGGCTGTCGGCCGGTCGTGAAGCGATGAACGAGCAGATGCAGGCCCTGGCGTTCTTCGCCGGCGCCAACTCGATCTTCTACGGCGACAAACTGCTGACCACCGCCAACCCACAGGCTGACAAGGACATGCAACTGTTCTCACGCTTGGGCATCCTGCCGGAAGCCCGTGAAGAACACGCGGATGAAGTGCATCAGGCGGCGATCGAGCAGGCGCTGGTGGAGCAGAAGAGCAGCGAGCAGTTCTATAACGCTGTGGTGTGAGGGATGTCTTTCGATCTCGCCGCGCGCCTCGCTGCCCGCCGTGCCGAACACCTTTATCGCCAGCGCCCGCTGCTCGACAGCCCCCAAGGCCCGGAAGTGGTGGTGGACGGCCAGCCGTTGCTGGCGTTCTGTAATAACGATTACCTGGGCCTGGCCAATCACCCGCAAGTGATCGAAGCCTGGCGCGCCGGTGCGTCCCGCTGGGGCGTGGGCGGCGGTGCTTCGCACCTGGTGGTCGGGCATGCGACGCCGCACCATGAGTTGGAAGAAGCGTTGGCCGAGCTCACCGGTCGTCCGCGTGCGTTGCTGTTTACCACTGGCTACATGGCCAACCTCGGTGCGGTCACAGCGTTGGTGGGGCAGGGCGATACAGTGCTGGAAGACCGACTCAACCATGCCTCGTTGCTGGATGCGGGCTTGCTGTCGGGGGCGCGTTTCAATCGCTACTTGCATAACGACGCCGCAAGCCTGGTCAAGCGCCTGGAGAAATCTACCGGCAATACGCTGGTGGTCACCGATGGCGTGTTCAGCATGGACGGTGACCTGGCCGACCTACCCGCGCTGGCCCGTGAAACCAAGGCCAAGGGCGCATGGTTGATGGTGGATGATGCCCATGGCTTCGGCCCATTGGGTGCCAACGGCGGCGGTATCGTCGAGCACTTCGGCCTGAGCCAGGAGGACGTGCCGGTACTGGTTGGCACCCTTGGCAAGGCGTTCGGCACAGCCGGCGCTTTTGTGGCGGGCAGTGAAGAGCTGATCGAAAGCCTGATCCAGTTCGCGCGCCCGTACATCTACACCACCAGCCAACCGCCGGCCCTGGCCTGCGCCACCTTGAAAAGCCTGGAGCTGCTGCGCACCGAACATTGGCGGCGCGAGCACCTCAACCGTTTGATCCGCCAGTTCCGCCACGGCGCCGAGCAGCTTGGGCTGGACCTGATGGACAGCTTCACGCCGATCCAGCCGATCCTGATCGGCGACAGCGCCAAGGCCATGCGCCTGTCGCAGATGCTGCGCGAGCGCGGCTTGATGGTGACGGCGATCCGCCCACCCACCGTGCCGGCCGGCAGCGCCCGTTTGCGCGTGACCTTGACGGCAGCCCACAGCGCGGCGCAGGTGCAGCTATTGTTAAACGCATTGGAAGAGTGTTTCCGCTTGTTAGGTGCCACGGAGCCCGACCATGCGTGATCGACTGATATTGCTGCCCGGCTGGGGCCTTGGTATATCGCCGCTGGAGCCGTTGGCCGCTGCATTGCAAGGTCTGGACGAACACCTGCAGGTGCAGATCGAGCCCTTGCCCGCGATGGATTCCAGCGACCTGCAGGAATGGCTCGACGAACTCGACGCCACGCTGCCGGACAACGCCTGGCTGGGTGGCTGGTCCTTGGGCGGCATGCTCGCTTCGGAATTGGCGGCGCGGCGTGGTGAGCGCTGCTGCGGCCTGCTGACCCTGGCGAGCAACCCGTGCTTTGTCGCCCATGACGGTTGGCGGAGTGCGATGCCCGCTGAGACCTTCGATGCGTTTCTCGCCGGTTGCCACGCCGACTCCCAAGTTACCCTCAAGCGCTTCGGCCTGCTGTGCGCCAAAGGCGCCGAAGACCCACGCGGATTGTCGCGCTTGCTGGTCAGTGGCGCGCCGAATACGCCTTCCAGTGTGCTGATGCCTGGTCTGGAACTGCTCGCTCAACTCGACACCCGCGAAGCCTTGCTGGCGTATCGCGGCCCGCAGTTGCACCTGTTCGCCGGGCTGGACGGATTGGTGCCCGCTGAAGCCGCCAGCGACCTGCTGGCGTTGCTGCCCGATGTTGAAATCGGCCTGATTGAACAGGCCGGCCACGCTTTTCTTCTGGAAGACCCCCACGGCGTCGCGGGGGCCATCCAGGCCTTTTTGCATGAGTGCGTCGATGACTGATTTATCCCACGCCCCGCTGCCAGGTGCGTTGCCCGACAAACGCCAAGTAGCGGCATCGTTTTCGCGTGCAGCCGCCAGTTACGACAGCGTTGCCGAGTTGCAGCGGTCGGTGGGCAGCCAATTGCTCGCGCGCATGCCGGCCGACATTGCGCCGCAACGCTGGCTGGACATGGGCTGCGGCACCGGTTATTTCAGCCGCGTGCTGAGCGAGCGGCTGCCAGCCAGCCGGGGTATCGCGCTGGATATTGCCGAAGGCATGCTCAACCACGCGCGCCCGCTGGGTGGTGCCCAGCACTTCATCGCCGGCGACGCCGAACGCTTGCCACTTAAAACTGACAGCTTGGAGCTGATTTTCTCCTCCCTCGCGGTGCAGTGGTGCGCGAACTTCGAAGTCGTGCTCAGCGAGGCTTCTCGCGTGTTGCAACCAGGCGGCGTGCTGGCTTTCGCCAGCCTGTGCGTGGGCACCCTGGAAGAACTGCGCGAAAGCTGGCGCGCGGCGGATGGCCTGGTTCACGTCAACCGTTTCCGCACGTTCGAGGCTTATCAACAACTGTGCGCGGCCAGCGGCCTGCGGGTGGTGAGCCTGGAGCGCCGCCCCCATGTGCTGCATTACCCGGACGTGCGCAGCCTCACCCATGAATTGAAGGCCCTGGGCGCACACAACCTCAACCCCGGCCGGCCGGGAGGGTTGACGGGGCGTGCGCGGATTGTTGCACTGGTGCAGGCGTATGAGCGGTTCCGTCAGGCCCAAGGTCTGCCGGCGACTTACCAAGTGGTGTATGCCGTACTGGAGAAACCTCTATGACCGCCGCCTACTTCATCACCGGCACCGACACCGATGTCGGCAAGACCACCGTCGCCGCCGGCCTGTTGCACGCAGCCCGGCAAGCTGGCAGAAGCACCGCCGCCGGCAAACCCGTGGCTTCCGGCTGCCAGGTCACGCCCAAAGGCTTGCGCAACGCCGATGCACTGGCGTTGCTGGCCGAATGTTCGTTGCCCCTGACGTACGCCGAGGTCAATCCGGTGGCGTTCGAGCCGGCCATCGCGCCGCATCTGGCGGCGCGGGAGGCGGGCGTATCGCTGACTGTGCAAGCCTTGCTCAAACCCATGCAGCAGATTCTGGCGCGAGAAGCGGATTTCACCTTGATCGAGGGTGCAGGCGGGTGGCGGGTGCCACTGGCTGATCAGGCGAACCTGTCGGATTTGGCCGTGGCGCTCAAGCTGCCGGTGATCCTGGTGGTGGGCGTGCGCCTGGGATGCATCAGCCATGCCTTGCTCACCGCTGAAGCCATCGCCCGTGACGGTTTGCAGCTGGCCGGGTGGGTGGCGAATATCATCGACCCCAAGACCTCTCGTCTGGAAGAAAACCTCGCCACCCTGGCCGAGCGGCTGCCAGCACCGTGCCTGGGCCGCGTGCCGAAACTCAAGCAGGCGGGGGCTAGCGCCGTCGCGGAGTACTTGCAGCTGGACCTGCTTGACTGATTTTGGCTATCGCTAAGGCATTATGCCATTAGTGTTTTTGACGGGCATTTTGCGGGCGACTCTGCTTCAATCACGGTTCACGATTCTCTAAAGGCAGGCTTACGCCATGGAAATCTCTGGAAGCAGCGCGTTTTACTCGGGCCTGAGCAGCATTCAGACCGGGCAAAACCGTGTCGACCAGGCCGCCGGTAAAATTGCCAGCGCCGCGACGACCCAGCCCTCGGATGCGCAAAGCGACCGACTGCAAGCCAACAACCGCGCCCAGCCGTCCAACTCGGCCAGCAACATGGTCGAAATGGCCCAAGGCAAGTTTCAAGTCGAGCTCGGCGCTAAAGTTGCCAAGGCTTCGGATGAAATGCTCGGCACTTTGATCGATACCTACGCTTAATCCCGGCCGGCTCTCGCTATATGTGGGAGCTGGCTTGCCTGCGATAGCCTCGACTCGGTCCTACTGATCTACCGCGGCGCCTGTATCGCAGGCAAGCCAGCTCCCACATTTGTCCTCCGTCGTATTGTCGAACTCCTACACTCCTGAATCATGTGGCAACTCGCCGCAGACGTTGCCGTGCGCGCCTTTGATTCATGTCATGACAAACGGCATCCGGACGACGCTTGACATCCCCAGGTGGTAAACGTATGTTTCAAACACCTGTTTGACCGCCACAACAATTCCACGCGGTTGTTCATTCCAGATACATCAGCAGAGGTTTATCGCTATGCCTGACTATAAGGCCCCCTTGCGTGATATTCGCTTCGTTCGTGACGAACTGCTTGGCTATGAAGCGCACTATCAGAGCCTGCCGGCTTGCCAGGACGCTACCCCGGACATGGTTGACGCCATCCTTGAAGAGGGCGCCAAGTTTTGTGAGCAAGTGCTGGCACCGCTGAACCGCGTGGGTGACATCGAAGGCTGCACCTGGAGTGAGTCGGGCGTTAAAACCCCAACCGGTTTCAAAGAAGCCTACAAGCAATTCGTCGAAGGCGGCTGGCCAAGTCTGGCCCACGACGTGGAGCACGGCGGCCAAGGCCTGCCGGAATCCCTGGGCCTGGCAGTCAGTGAAATGGTCGGCGCCGCCAACTGGTCGTGGGGCATGTACCCGGGCCTGTCCCACGGTGCGATGAACACCATCTCCGAGCACGGTACTCCCGAGCAGCAAGAGGCTTACCTGACCAAACTGGTGTCGGGCGAATGGACCGGCACCATGTGCCTGACCGAGCCACACTGCGGCACCGACCTGGGCATGCTGCGCACCAAGGCCGAGCCTCAGGCTGACGGTTCCTACAAAGTCTCCGGCACCAAGATCTTCATCTCGGCCGGTGAACACGACATGGCCGACAACATCGTCCACATCGTACTGGCCCGCCTGCCGGACGCACCGGCTGGCACCAAAGGTATCTCGCTGTTCATCGTGCCGAAGTTCCTGCCGAACGCCGACGGTTCGATCGGCGCGCGCAATGCCGTGACCTGTGGCTCCCTGGAACACAAGATGGGCATCCACGGCAACGCCACCTGCGTGATGAACTTCGACGCGGCCACCGGTTTCCTGATCGGCCCGGCGAACAAAGGCCTGAACTGCATGTTCACCTTTATGAACACCGCTCGCCTGGGCACCGCGCTGCAAGGCTTGTCCCACGCCGAGATCGGCTTCCAGGGCGGCCTGAAGTACGCTCGCGATCGCCTGCAAATGCGCTCCCTGACCGGCCCGAAAGCACCGGACAAAGCCGCCGACCCGATCATCGTTCACCCTGACGTGCGCCGCATGCTGCTGACCATGAAAGCCTTCGCCGAAGGCAACCGTGCGATGGTGTACTTCACCGCCAAGCAAGTGGACATCGTCAAATACGGCACCGACGACGAAGCCAAGAAACAGGCCGACGGCCTGCTGGCCTTCATGACTCCGATCGCCAAGGCGTTCATGACCGAAGTTGGCTTCGAGTCTGCCAACCACGGTGTGCAGATCTACGGCGGCCACGGCTTCATCGCCGAGTGGGGCATGGAGCAGAACGTTCGCGACAGCCGCATTTCGATGCTGTACGAAGGCACCACCGGTATCCAGGCCCTCGACCTGCTGGGCCGTAAAGTGCTGATGACCCAAGGCGAAGCGCTCAAGGGCTTCACCAAGATCGTGCACAAGTTCTGCCAGGCCAACGAAGGTAACGAAGCCGTCAAAGAGTTCGTTGCTCCGCTGGCTGCGCTGAACAAAGAGTGGGGCGAGTTGACCATGAAGGTCGGCATGGCCGCGATGAAAGACCGCGAAGAAGTGGGTGCCGCCTCGGTGGACTACCTGATGTACTCCGGTTACGCGTGCCTGGCTTACTTTTGGGCTGACATGGCGCGCCTGGCTGCCGAAAAACTGGCTGCCGGCACCACCGAAGAGGCGTTCTACACCGCCAAGCTGCAGACTGCACGCTTCTACTTCCAGCGCATCCTGCCGCGTACCCTGGCCCATAAAGCCACCATGCTGTCGGGCGCAAACAACCTGATGGACATGAAAGAAGAAGACTTCGGCCTGGCTTACTAAGCCTTACCGGGTTCACTTCAAGAGCCGCCGCTCCTTCACGGGAGCGGCGGCTTTTTTGTGGGCGATAAAAAACCACAGTAAAGCGCTCAGGGATTACCGCTGGCTGCCGTTACAGTGATGGCAATGTGATACATGCGTGCCAGGTTGTGCTTAACTGTCGGCATAAAGGCACAGTGCCATCATCTTTTTGCGGGTCGGAGTTTTACCCTTGTCGCGCGTGTCCGCTGTACGTTTCAGTCATTTTTTACCTTCGTTGCTGCTCTTGCTGGCCGGGCTCTCGGCTGCGTACGTCAAGGACCTCAACGTCTTCTTCACGTCGCTGTTCAATGTGTTGCCGACCCTGGTGCTGTTGCTCGGCGGTTCGTATTGCGCGGTGTATCGCCGTCAGCGCGAGCTGTTCCTGATGATCACGGTGTACATCGCCTACTTCCTGCTGGATACCCAGACCGATTTCTATCGCGACAACGGCCGCGTGCGCGAAGACGCGGCCGTGGTGTTTCACCTGTGCTGCTTGCTGTTGCCGTTGTTGTTCAGCATCTATGCCCTGTGGCAAGAGAAGACCCACCTGTTCCGCGACTTCGTCGCCCGTGGCGCGGTGCTGTTGGCGGTGGGCAGCGTGGCGCTGGCGCTGGAGCAGAGTTATCCCCAAGCCGTGCTGAATTGGTTGGCGGAGATTCGCTGGCCGGCGCTGCATGGCAGTTGGATGAGCCTGATCCAGCTGTCGTATCCGATGTTCCTGATCGGTTTCCTGACTCTGGCGGCACAGTACTGGTACCAGCCGCGCCCGCTGCACGCGGCGCAATTGGTGGGCCTGCTGGGCCTATTCTGGATGTTGCCGCAGACCTTCATCTTGCCGTTCACCCTTAACATCATGTGCAGCCAGGTGATGCTGATGATTGCTGCCGGCGTGGCCCACGAGGCTTATCAAATGGCCTTCCGCGATGAACTCACCGGCTTGCCAGGGCGCCGCGCACTGAACGAGCGCATGCAGCGGCTGGGGCGCAATTACGTGCTGGCGATGAGCGACGTTGACCACTTCAAGCGCTTCAACGACACCCACGGTCATGATGTCGGTGACCAGGTGCTGCGACTGGTGGCGAGCAAGCTGTCCAAGGTCAACGGCGGCGGGCGGGCTTATCGCTACGGTGGCGAAGAGTTCGCCGTGGTGTTTGCCGGCAAGACGGTCGAAGAGTGCTTGCCGCACCTGGAGGAAATCCGCGAGATCATTGCGGATTACGATATCAAGCTGCGCAATTCGGACCGTCCTCAGGACGATCACCAGGGCCGTCAGCGCCGAGCGGGCAGTGGCGCTTCGAGTGTCTCGGTGACGATCAGCATCGGCGTGGCCGAGCGCCAGGCTGAGCAGCGCACGCCGGAAGAAGTGCTCAAATCCGCCGACCAGGCGCTGTATGCCGCCAAAGGCGCCGGGCGTAACTGCGTGGTCGCGGCCGGGCAAACCCGACGTGGCGCGGTGCGCATGGAGAGCGCTGCCGGTTGAGTAATGGCGCTGTATTCAGCAGCGCTACAGTGATTGTCCGAGGCAATGCCCGGCAGTAGGTTGAAGCCATCTGCTGACGGAGACATTGCCATGCCTGACTACAAAGCTCCCCTTCGCGACATGCGTTTTCTGATCGACAACGTGTTTGATTTCCACGGCCATTACGCCGCCTTGGGCGCCACCGATGCCAGCCCGGACATGGTCAGCGCGATTCTCGAGGAAGGCGCCAAATTCTGCGAAAACGTCCTCGCACCGCTCAACCGTAGCGGCGACGAAGAAGGCTGTCATTTTGACAACGGCGTGGTCACTACGCCCAAGGGTTTCAAGGAAGCCTTCGCCCAGTACGTGGAAGGCGGCTGGCACGGCGTGGCGGCAGACCCGGCCTACGGCGGCCAGGGCCTGCCGTCGTCGCTGGGCCTGGTGCTTAGCGAGATGATCGGCTCCAGCAACACGTCCTGGGGCATGTACCCAGGACTGACCCACGGCGCGATGTCGGCGATCCACGCCCACGGCACCGCCGAGCAGAAAGACACGTTCCTCACCAAACTCACCGCCGGCGAATGGACCGGCACCATGTGCCTCACCGAAGCCCATTGCGGCACCGACCTGGGGCTGATCAAGACCCGCGCCGTGCCCCAGGCGGATGGCAGCTATGCGGTCACCGGCAGCAAGATCTTCATCTCGGCCGGCGAGCACGACATGAGCGCCAACATTATCCACCTGGTGCTGGCCAAACTGCCGGACGCACCGGCGGGCACCAAGGGTATCTCGCTGTTTATCGTGCCCAAGTTCCATGCGGATTCGGGCGAGCGTAACGCGGTGCACTGCGGCTCCATCGAGCATAAGATGGGCATCAAGGGCTCTGCTACCTGCGTGTTGAACTTCGACGGCGCCAAGGGTTTTCTGATCGGTGAGGCGAACAAAGGCCTCAACTGCATGTTCACCATGATGAATCACGCGCGCCTGGGGACCGGCATGCAGGGCTTGTGCAACGGCGAAGCGAGCTTCCAGGGCGCGATCAAATACGCCAACGACCGCCTGCAGATGCGCTCGTTGACCGGCGCCAAGGCTCCGGATAAAGCCGCCGACCCGATTATCGTGCACCCCGACGTGCGCCGCATGCTGCTGACCATGAAGGCCTTCAACGAAGGCAACCGCGCACTGACCTACTTCACCGCACAGTTGCTCGACACCGCGCACCTGAGCCGCGACGCCACCCAGCGTCAGGACGCCGAAGACCTGCTGGCGTTCCTCACACCCATCTGCAAAGCCTTCATGACCGACACCGGCCTTGAGGTGACCAACCACGGCATGCAGATCTTCGGCGGCCACGGCTACATCCGCGAATGGGGCATGGAACAACTGGCCCGCGACGCACGGATTGCGCCGATCTATGAAGGCACCAACGGCATTCAGGCCCTCGACCTGCTGGGGCGCAAGGTGCTGGGCAGCCAGGGCAAGTTGCTGCGTAGGTTTACCAAGATCGTGCATAAGTTCTGCGCGGCTAATGCCGAGCACCCGCAGCTCATGGCCTATGTGGCGCAGCTCAGCCAGCTGAACGGAGAGTGGGGCGAACTGACCACTAAAGTCGGCATGGCCGCGATGAAGAACCCCGATGAAGTCGGTGCGGCGGCCGTGGATTACTTGATGTACAGCGGCTACGTGATCCTTGCCTACCTGTGGCTGCGTATGGCGATGGCTGCCCTTGAGCAACCGGACTCGGATTTCTCCAAGGCCAAGCTCGCGACCTGCGACTTCTATTTCAAGCGCCTGCTACCACGTACCGCCACCCACCGTGCTGGGGTGGAAGCGGGCAGCGAATGCCTGATGAGTCTGCCTGCGGAGGCATTTGCGCTGCAGTGACTTAAAAATACCGATCAGTCACAAGTGGACCCTATGTGTCTGAAAAGTTGTTCGGGTACACTCTGAGCCTGTAAAACCGACTCTTACCGAATTACTTTTCACGTTCTCACGAGGTTTGCCATGGCTGATTACAAAGCGCCGCTGCGTGATATGCGCTTCGTCCTCAACGAAGTCTTTGAGGTCGCCACCACTTGGGCCCAATTGCCGGCATTGGCAGACACCGTTGACGCCGAAACCGTAGAGGCCATCCTCGAAGAAGCCGGCAAGGTCACCGCCAAATCCATCGCCCCGCTCAGCCGCGGTGGCGATGAGCAGGGTTGCCGCTGGGACAACACCGCGGTGTTCACGCCGGACGGTTTTCCACAGGCCTACAAAACCTATGCCGAAGGCGGCTGGGTTGGGGTAGGTGGTGACCCGATGTTCGGCGGCATGGGTATGCCCAAGGCGGTGTCGGCCCAGGTTGAAGAGATGATCAACTCGTCGAGCCTGGCGTTTGGTTTGTACCCGATGCTGACCTCCGGCGCCTGCGTGTCGATCAACACCCACGCCAGCGAAGAACTGAAAGCCGCTTATTTGCCGAAGATGTATTCCGGTGAATGGGCCGGCTCCATGTGCCTGACCGAAGCCCACGCCGGTACTGACCTGGGGATTATCCGCACCAAGGCCGAGCCGCAGGCAGACGGTTCCTACACGGTCAGCGGTACCAAAATCTTTATCACCGGGGGTGAACACGACCTCACCGACAACATCATCCACCTGGTGCTGGCCAAGCTGCCGGACGCACCGGCCGGTCCCAAGGGCATCTCGCTGTTCCTGGTGCCGAAATTCATGGTCAATGCCGACGGCAGCCTGGGCTCGCGCAACACCGTGAGCTGCGGTTCCATCGAGCACAAGATGGGGATCCAGGCGTCGGCGACCTGCGTGATGAACTTCGACGAAGCCGTGGGCTACCTGGTGGGTGAGCCGAACCGTGGCTTGGCGGCGATGTTCACCATGATGAACTACGAGCGCCTGGGTGTGGGCATTCAGGGCCTGGCGTCGGGCGAGCGTTCCTACCAGAACGCCATTGAATATGCGCGCGACCGCGTGCAAAGCCGTGCACCGACCGGCGCACAGCATAAAGACAAAGTGGCCGACCCGATCATCGTGCACCCCGACGTGCGCCGCATGCTGTTGACCATGAAGGCCGCGAACGAAGGTGGCCGTGCGTTCTCCACCTATGTGGCGACGCAACTGGACATCGCCAAGTTCAGCGATGATGCCGCAGCCCGTGAGCGCGCCGATAACCTGGTTGCGTTATTGACCCCAGTAGCCAAGGCGTTCTTGAGCGACCTGGGCCTGGAAACCACCGTGCTCGGCCAACAAGTGTTCGGCGGCCATGGCTACATTCGCGAGTGGGGCCAGGAGCAACTGGTGCGGGATGTGCGCATCACCCAGATCTACGAAGGCACCAACGGCATCCAGGCGCTGGACTTGATGGGGCGCAAGATCGTCGGCAGTGGTGGGGCGTTCTACACCTTGTTTGCCGATGAGATCCGCGCGTTCATTGCCTCGGCGGGTGCCGAGCTGAGTGAGTTCACCAAACCGCTGGGCGCGGCGGTGGATAGCCTGGATGAGCTGACCGCCTGGGTACTGGACCGCGCCAAGACCAACCCGAATGAAATCGGCGCGGCGTCGGTGGAGTACTTGCACGCCTTCGGCTACATGGCCTACGCGTACATGTGGGCACGCATGGCCAAGGCCGCGTTGGGCAAGGAATCTGAAGAAGACTTCTACGCAAGCAAGCTAGGCACTGCACGCTTCTACTTTGCGCGCTTGTTGCCACGCATTCACTCGCTGAGTGCGTCGGTAAAATCCGGTAGCGAATCGCTGTTCTTGCTGGATGAGGCCCTGTTCTAAGGGCTTTGAGGGCGTGTAAGCATTCTCTTACATGACGTGCTGCTAATCGTCCTCTATCGCCATATTGGATCCACGGATAATCTACTTCACATGGACGTCGCGCAGGAAGCGCAAAGCAACAACACGGACACGTAGGATTCTGCCAGGACGGCGGAGTGAAATGGATGTCAGGGAAACAGTCTGCAAAGCCCCGCTTCGGCGGGGTTTTCTTTTGCCCGCGAAAAAGTCAGCCTGCTTGAGTTCAGGGCTGTGCCTGCGGGGCATTCATCACGTCTTCCAGCAGAGTGCGCAGCAACGCCACTGTCGCTTGCTGGCGTTGCACATCGCGGCACACCAGGCCGACTTTCAGCGGCACTCTGGGTTCACTCAAGGGTTTCCATAACAGCGACTGACTGTTGTGTTCGTCCTGCGAGCGCCCCGGCAGCACCGTCGCCAGTTTTGTGTGCGGCAGACTGTCGAGAATCCCCACCATGGTGTTCAACTCTGCCTGTACTTGCGGGCGTCTTCCGAGGTTGGACAGCTGTCCTTGCCAGATCTGCCGGACCTGGAACTCCTCCCCCAGCAGCAACATCGGCAGCTCTGCCGCCTGCTTCAGCGAGACTTTCTTGAATTCCCGCAGGGGATGGTCTTCGGGGATGACGACTTTCAGCTCATCTTCGTACAGCAACACGCCGTGCAGCCCCGGCTGGCGTGGCGGCAAGTAGCTTATGCCGATATCCAGCGAGCCGTTGAGCAGTCGTCGCTCGATCTCAAGTCCGGTCAATTCGTAGATCTGCACCACCAAATGTGGCTGGGCCTTGCGCACGCGCTCGAGCATCTGCGGCACCAGGCTGGTGTGCACGGTTTGCAACACGCCGATGGCCAAGGTGCGCATCGCCTGGCCCTTGAAGTTGCGCAGGGCTTCAACGGCTTGCTGCATCCCATCTATCAGCGGCAACGCGTGGTTGTACAACGTGTGCGCCGCCAGTGTTGGCAACAGGCGCTTGCTGCTGCGCTCGAACAGACTCACATCCAGGTTCTGTTCCAACTGGCGGATCTGCTGGGACAGCGCTGGTTGGGAGATCGACAGGCGCTCGGCGGCACGACCTACGTGGCCTTCCTCATACACCGCGACGAAATAACGCAGTTGCTTGAAATCCATAAGACTTACTTATCGAAAAAGCTGGAAAAACGAAATGGCTGTTGAGCCCTGAGGAGCCTAGTCTAGCGCCTATTCGCAGGGCTTACAGGGCCGGATCGGGCAATGAACAGCGTTTATGTTGATGGCGTTTACATAGGCAAGGCAAAAAACCTCAAGGCAGTATTGGCGTGTCGCACCGACCAAGGTCCGGTTGCTATTGGGGGTGAGCTATGAATCTGTTCCGTCGCCCCGCGCCGAGCCTGGACGATTTGATTATCGAGGCGCCCGGCGATACGTCTTCCAGCGAATCCCTGATGCCCTCCGTCGCTCGCCCGCCGCAAGTTTTCGTACGCGGTCAGGGTTCCTGGCTGTGGGACAGCGACGACCGTGCCTACCTGGATTTCAGTCAGGGCAACGCGGCCAACAGCCTCGGCCACAGCCCTCAGGTGCTGATCAAGGCGCTGGCTGACCAGACCCAGGCGCTGATCAACCCCGGCAACGGCCTGCATAACCGCGTTCAACTCAACCTGGCTGAGCGCCTGTGCCATCGCACCGGCAGCGATCAGGCGTACCTGCTCAACACCGGCGCGGAAGCCGTTGAAGCGGCGATCAAGTTGGCGCGCAAATGGGGCCAGCTGCATCGCGGGGGTGCCTATCGCATCATCAGTGCCAGTGCCGGTTGCCATGGCCGCAGTTTTGCCGCGATGTCGGCTTCGGCGGGTGGCCCGGAAAATCGTTTTGAACCGCAGTTGCCCGGTTTCAGCCATGTGCCTTTTAATGACCTGCCGGCCCTGCATGCGGCAGTCGATGCGCAAACCGTCGCCATCCTGCTCGAACCGATCCAGGGCGAAGCGGGCGTCATCCCTGCGACCGAGCATTACCTCAAAGGCGTTGAGCGTTTGTGCCGTGAACTGGGGATCCTACTGATTCTCGACGAAGTACAAACCGGTATGGGCCGTTGCGGCACCTTGCTCGCCGAGCAGCAATACGGCGTACGGGCCGACATCATCACCCTCGGCAAAGGCCTGGGCGGCGGGGTGCCCCTCGCAGCGCTGCTGGCACGGGGCAAAGCCTGTTGCTTCGACGTGGGCGAGTTGGAAGGTACTCACCACGGTAATGCGCTGATGGCTTCGGCCGGGCTGGCAGTACTCGACTCCGTGCTGGAGCACGGCTTTATGGATCACGTGCGTGAGACCGGCCTGTACCTGGGCGAAGGTCTTGCCCGCCTGGCCTACCGCTACGACCATGGTCAATTGCGTGGCCATGGCCTGATGTGGGGCCTGACGTTGTCGGATGATTCTGCGGATGCTGTTGTAAAAGCGGCGCTGCACGAAGGCCTGATCCTCCAAGCTCCGCAACCCAACTGCCTGCGCTTCACCCCGGCCCTGACCGTGAGCAAAAGCAACATCGACGAAATGCTCCTGCGCCTGGCCCGCGCCTTCTCCCGCGTGCGTACCGCCCAACTGCAATGCCGCAAGGGTATCGCCGTTTAACCCCCTTATTTCTGAACCGTCTCGCGGTCTACGCGGCGCCTCCGGCCTGATTCTTTTGGCTGGGGGCGTTTTTTTGCCTGTGCAATGATGGATGGCCCAACGCCAGATCCCACTGAACCCTCACGAACGCCCAAGGTCGATTAGCTACACGGCTCACACGAGCCGATTTTCTGGAGCTGAACCCTTGGATATCATTCGTATCATCATCGCTATTCTGCTGCCGCCACTGGGTGTGTTCCTGCAAGTGGGTTTCGCCGGGGCATTCTGGCTGAACATCCTGCTGACCTTGTGCGGGTACTTCCCGGGCATCATTCACGCCGTGTACATCATCGCCAAGCGCTGAGGCCGTCAGCCTTTTGCGATGAGCCGTGAGTTGCGCTCGTTGCGAAAGGCCAACTGCTCGATGGTCTGGGTGGCGTGTTCGGCTTCTTCCCGCGCTTGCAGGATGATGCCGTGCTGCTCGGACTTGCTGCATACCGGGTCGGCATTGCTCGCGTCCCCCGTGAGCATGAAGGCCTGGCATCGGCAGCCGCCGAAATCCTTTTCCTTTTCATCGCATGACCGGCATGGCTCGGGCATCCAGTCGTAGCCGCGAAAGCGGTTGAAGCCGAACGAGTCGTACCAGATGTGCTGCATGCTGTGGTCGCGCACATTGGGAAATTGCACCGGCATCTGTCGGGCGCCGTGACAGGGCAGGGCGGTGCCGTCCGGTGTCACGGTCAGAAAGATACTGCCCCAGCCGTTCATGCAGGCTTTCGGGCGTTCTTCGTAGTAATCCGGTGTGACGAAGATCAGCTTGCACGGGTGACCTTCGGCTTCCAGCTTGGCGCGGTATTCGTTGGTGATGCGCTCGGCACGCACCAGTTGTGCCTGGGTCGGCAACAGCCCGACGCGATTGAGTTGGGCCCAGCCGTAGAACTGGCAGGTGGCGAGCTCGACGAAGTCCGCTTCCAGCGCAATACACAGCTCGATGATGCGGTCGATCTTGTCGATATTGTGCCGATGGGTGACGAAGTTCAGCACCATCGGGTAGCCGTGGGCCTTCACGGCACGGGCCATTTCCAGCTTTTGCGCGAAGGCTTTTTTCGAGCCGGCCAGCAGGTTGTTCACCTGTTCGTCGCTGGCCTGGAAGCTGATCTGGATATGGTCCAGGCCGGCTTTCTTGAAGTCGCTGATCTTCTGCTCGGTCAAGCCGATGCCGGAGGTGATCAGGTTGGTGTAGAACCCCAGCCTGCGCGCCTCGGCGATCAGCTCGGCCAGATCCTGACGCACCAACGGCTCACCACCGGAAAACCCCAGTTGTGCCGCGCCCATCTCGCGGGCTTCGCGAAACACCTTGAACCATTGCTCGGTACTCAGTTCCTTGCCCTGCTCGGCAAAGTCCAGCGGGTTGGAGCAGTACGGGCACTGCAACGGGCAGCGGTAGGTCAGCTCGGCCAGTAACCACAGCGGCAAGCCAACCGGCGGTTTTTCAGGCAAGGGTAATCCAGTGCTCTGCACGGGCGACCTCCATGAAATCCTCGATGTCTTTACCGAGTTCTGGCACGCCGGGGAACTGTTTATCCAGCTCGGCAATGATCGCCGACACGTCGCGCTCGCCGTCGATCAAACCACCGATCAGGGCAGCGCTGTCGTTGAGCTTGATCATGCCTTCGGGGTAGAGCAACACATGGCCTTTTTGCGCGGGTTCGTACTGATAGCGATAGCCCTGGCGCCAGGTGGGTTTCTTGCTGCGATCAAAGCTCATAGGGGGATCCCTTTATGCCAAACCCGCTGTTCGGTCACGCTGTGATACGGCGGACGCTTGAGTTCGTAGGCCATGCTCATGGCATCCAGCATGCTCCACAAAATATCCAGTTTGAACTGGAGAATTTCCAGCATGCGCTCCTGGCCTTCACGGGTGGTGTAGTGCTGCAGGGTGATCGCCAAACCATGTTCCACATCGCGACGGGCCTGGCCCAGGCGGGTGCGGAAATATTCATAACCGGCCGGGTCGATCCACGGGTAATGCTGCGGCCAGCTGTCGAGGCGCGACTGGTGGATTTGCGGCGCGAACAGCTCAGTCAGCGAACTGCTGGCGGCTTCCTGCCAACTGGCGCGACGGGCGAAGTTGACGTAGGCGTCTACCGCAAATCGTACGCCGGGCAGTACCAATTCCTGCGAGCGCAGTTGGTCCGGGTCGAGGCCAACGGCCTGGCCCAGGCGCAACCAGGCTTCGATACCGCCGTCTTCACCGGGGGCGCCGTCGTGGTCGAGCAGGCGCTGGATCCACTCGCGGCGGATCTCGCGGTCCGGGCAATTGGCCAGGATCGCAGCGTCTTTCAGGGGGATGTTCACCTGATAGTAGAACCGGTTGGCAACCCAGCCCTGGATCTGCTCGCGGGTCGCGCGGCCTTCGTACATCGCCACATGGTACGGGTGATGGATATGGTAGAAGGCGCCCTTGGCCCGCAGGGCGGCTTCGAATTCAACGGTGGTCAACGGCATGTCAGTCATTTCGATCGCTCCTACAATTCAATGCTCATGCCGTCGTAAGCCACTTCGACATTGCGCCGCACCAGTTCCGCTCGCTCGGCGGAGTCTTCATCGAGGATCGGGTTGGTGTTGTTGATGTGGATAAGTACTTTGCGCTGCTTGGGCAATTGCTCCAGCACTTCCAGCATGCCGCCGGGGCCGTTTTGCGCCAGGTGGCCCATCTCGCGGCCAGTGCGGGTGCCGACGCCACGGCGCTGCATTTCGTCGTCATCCCACATCGTGCCATCTACCAGTAGGCAGTCGCTGCCGGCCATGATCTCCAGCAACGGCGCGTCGACCTTCCCCAGGCCTGGCGCGTAGAAGAGTTTGCCGCCGGTGCGCAGGTCTTCGACGATCAGGCCGATGTTATCGCCGGGGTGCGGGTCGAAGCGGTGCGGCGAGTAGGGCGGCGCGGCACTGCGCAGTGGCAGTGGGGTAAAGCGCAGGTTGGGGCAGGCCGGGATGCTGAAGCTGGCGTCCAGCTCGATGCGGTTCCAAGCCAGGCCGCCGTTCCAGTGGGTGAGCATGGTGAACAACGGGAAGCCGGTGCTCAGGTCTTCATGGACCATGTCGGTGCACCACACTTGGTGTGGGCAGCCTTCGCGCAGGCTCAACAGGCCGGTGGTGTGGTCGATCTGGCTGTCCATCAAGATGATCGCGCTGATGCCGGTATCCCGCAGGGCGCGCCCGGGTTGCATCGGTGCAAAGCCCTGGAGTTGCGCGCGGATATCCGGCGAGGCATTGCACAGCACCCAGTTCACGCCATCGTCGGAGATCGCGATGGACGACTGGGTGCGCGCCTGGGCCCGTAGGCTGCCATCACGAAAACCCGCGCAGTTCACGCAGTTGCAGTTCCACTGCGGGAAACCACCGCCGGCGGCGGAACCTAGAATCTGGACAAACATGGCAGCTCCATCAAGCTCAAAACAAAAACGCCCCGGGCGAACCGAGGCGTTGTATTACCCAGCGGATTAACGGCTGGCGAAGTACATGGTGACTTCGAAACCGATGCGCAGATCAGTGTAAGCAGGTTTGGACCAGGTCATATTCTTACTCCTACGAAGGGATGGGACGTTTACTACCAAGTAATACATATAGTCCACCTCCAGTCGGAGATGTTCAGATGTGTGCGTAGGAATGTTACGCAATTCTTTTCAAGTTAGCGCTGTCTTGGTGGAAAAAGGCTTTTGCAGCGGCGGCAATGATCAGTCTGCTGCTTGCCAGGCATCCGAGAGGCGCGGGCCGTTGGCCACGCAACGCCAGCCGCCTGCGGCGTCGTTCAGTTGCTGGGCGGCAAGCTGCACTGCTTCGCGGGTGCAGGTTTGGATGTGGGATTGAAGGTCAACCAAGTAACCCGACGAGTGGCCCGCCAGATGGGCGTGCCACAACAATTCGGCGGCTTGGGCGTTGGGCAGTGTCTGTGCTGAGAATTGCTGCGCCAAAGCCGTGTTGCCCAAGTCGTCGCTGCTATCGATCAGTGCCGGTAGTTGTTTCAGGAATACTTGCAGGTGATCAACGAGGACTTCCAGCGACACGCTGGGGGATTGCACGCCGAATAGCAGACCGGTCTGGCCATTGATCTGTCGGATACCGCTGAACACGGCGTAGCCGATTTGCAGCTCAACGCGCAGGCGCTGGTAGAACGGGCCTTGGATCAGATGGCCAAGCAGTCGCCAAGCGGCTTCGTCCGCCAGGGATTGACTCGGCGTTGGGCAAAACAGCAGCAATGCGGCTTCGTCAGAGTCGGTTTTTATCGCGTGCCAGATACGTTGATCGCTGAGAGACGGCACGCGCTGAGTGAGATTCGCGGGTTGCCCTGGCAGGCGGGCCGCTGCGGACTTGATCGCGGCTTCATGCGCTGCGGAGAAGCCCAGTCCCAGGCCTTGCCAGCGCGCAGTGGACCAGGATGCCGATTCGGGATTGTGGCCGTTGCAGCAAGCGGGCAGCGCCTTGAGCAATTCACGGATGGCAATCATCTGCGGTGAGTCGGGTTGAGCCTCTTGCGGTTCATTCAGGCCTTTTGCCAACACGTCCAACACGGCTGGCATGGGCTCCAGTAGCCCAATCATTTTCACCCGCCAGTCTTGGCCCAGGCTTTCGAACGACAATTCGACGCCCGCCTGACCGGCATGCTCGCGCAACGGCTGCAAAGCGTTTTCCAGGCCGGAAGGGGCTGATTGCCATTGCAGATACAGCGCGCCTTCATCGCCATCGCCTGCCAATGCCTGACTGAAGGTCAGCGCCGACACTTCCCTACGTCCACGGGAGCGATCCTGGGCAAAGGTGCGCAAGCCACGGTGAGCGCTGGTCTGGCCGCGAATTAGGCCGGCGCGTTCTTCCTTGGCCGGTGGGCGCAGGAACGGGTTGTTCGGCGGCAACTGCCAAGTGTGTGTGGATTCTGGCAGGTGCAGCGAATCAAGCATGGCCTTGAGGGCGACAACGTCCTGTTCCGATAGGTCTTGGCTGTCGTTCCGGGCCAACGCAAGGGCGCCTTGGACCTGCTGTTGACGAGCGGCCAGCAGCGCGAACTCTTCACGCAATGAAGTCCAGTCGCTGTGTGCGAAAAAGCTCAGCCAGTCGTGCAGCAACGCCTCGATCTGCGTGGCTGATTCACCTTGAATGGTGAAGTCGATATCCAACACGGCTTGCCCGGCGAACTGATAAATCACTGACGCCTGCAGTGCACTCGCCAGTTGCCGCGCTTTCAGTTCAGCCAGCAACCCGCCGGGTCCCGAGGCGTTGAGCCAGGTGCAGAGAAACTCAAGTGCTTTGCGTGGCGCATCACAGGTCATGACGTGGTGCAGGTGATGCAGGGTGATGTGCTGATAGCTCTGCGCATCACCCTGCATTAATGCCGGCGGGGCGGATTGTGGGCGCAGAGGTCCAGAACTCAGCTGTTCACTGAATCGTTGCGCCAAGGTTTCCAGTTCTTCCAGTGATTGCGGGCCCGCCAGGCTCAATGTCATCTGCCCGCTCTGATAGAACTGCGCGTGGAATTCACTCAACGCCCGCTGAAATGCCTCACGCTCCACCGGTAGGCTATCGCGGTTACCCGCATGAAAACCCCGCAGCGGGTGGTCAGCCGCAAGCCCCTCCAGCAACGCGACCTGCTGCTGTGCCCTGGCATCCTGGGCCCAGGCGACATACTCGGCGTGCAGCACTTCGCGCTCGCGCAGTTGATCCTCCAGGGCCAGGCGTGGGTGGGTCAGCATGTCGCCCAAGCGCTCCAAACCGCCGGCAGACATTGCGTCCGGCAATTCAAAGAAAAAATCCGTGGTGCGCTCACGGGTGCTGGCATTGACCTGGCCGCCATGACGTTGCACGTAGGCCATCAGCCCATCGTTCGTGGGAAAACGCTCGGTGCCCAGGAACAGCAAATGCTCTAGGAAATGCGCCAACCCTGGCCACGCCAGCGGCACATCGTGGCTGCCTGCGCCTACGCGCAAAACGGCGGCGCAACGTTTCAGACGTAGCGCATGTTGCAAGGAAACCCGCAAGCCATTGGCGAGGGTCAGGTGACGGTGATGAGGGTGGGCCGGCGCAGGCATGGGCAGTTCCGAAACGTAGAATAGGCCTATGCTAACAAACCGGCTGGATCAGGGCTTGTGCAGCGCGCCATACAGCTCGGGGCGACGGTCCTGCAAGTAGTGATTGGCGGCACGGGCATCCAGGATCGACTGACGATCCAGCTCCCCGACGATCAAGGCTTCATCCAGGCCCGCCTGGGCAATGCGCTGGCCATTCGGCGCGGCGATGCTGCTTTGCCCGCAGTACTGGATCTCGCCTTCGTGCCCGCAATAGTTGGCGTAGGCCACATAACATTGGTTTTCAAAGGCCCGTGCCCGCACGGTGACGTCGGCGACAAAGTCAAATGGCACCATGTTGGCGGTGGGCACCAAGATCAGCTCGGCACCGGCCAGGGCCAGGCGCCGGGTGTTTTCCGGGAACTCCAGGTCGTAACAGATCAGGAAACCCAGCTTCCAGCCGTTGAGCTCCACCAGTGGGAAATCATCGTCGCCGGCGCTGAACATCGAATGGTCCAGATCACCAAACAGGTGCGTCTTGCGGTAGTTGCACATGCGCTGGCCGTGGGCGTTGATCAACTGCACGGCGTTGTAGATCTGGCCATCCTCGGCCCGTTCCGGGTAGCCGTAGAGAATCGCCAGCCCGGCGCCTTTGGCCAGTTCGGCGATCGCCTGTGCCGACGGACCATCCTGCGCCTCGGCCAAGGCGCCAACCGCCTCGGCGCCGATGTTGTAGCCGGTGAGGAACATCTCCGGCAGCACCAGCACATCGGCACTGGAGGCCTCATGCGCCAAAGCGTGCAGGCGCTGGAGGTTACCGGCCACATCCAACGGTAGCGGTGGGCATTGGTACAGGGCGACGCGCATGTTCAACTCCTTAATCGGCCAGGGCGATCGGCCCGATTTCATCGAATACGTCACCCGGCCCTGGGTTCTCCGGGTGAGTGCTGCCACCGAAGTGGGTCATGATGCCCCACACCGCGTTCAGCGAGGTCTGCACCGCGCCTTCGACCCAGGCTGGGGTCCAGGACACATCATCACCGGCAATGAAAATCCCACGTTGTTCGGCGGGCATGTCCTTCTGCATAAAGTGCGCATACATGCGCTGGTTGTAGCGATAGTGGCCGGGCAGCGCGCCCTTGAAGGCCCCGAGGAAATGCGGGTCGGCTTCCCATGACACGGTGATCGGGTCGCCGATGATGCGCGCCTTGATATCGACTTTCGGGTAGATCTTTTTCAGGGCGTCGAGGGCCAGCTTCACACGCTTATCGATGGGCTGCGGCAGCATTTTAAGCGCGTCGCTCATCCACGAGTACGACAAGCAGATTACTCCCGGCTTGTCGTCGCCGTTATCGAACAGGTAGGTGCCACGGGTCAGGCGGTCGGTGAGGGTCATGCTCATCAGGTCGCGGCCGGTCTCTGGGTCTTTGTCTTTCCAGAATGGCCGGTCGACCATCACGAAGGTTTTCGACGATTGCATGTAGCGCGTGCGGTCCAGGGCCATCCACATTTTTTGCGAGAACAGGGTTTCGTCGCATTCGATCTGGGTGGTCAGCAGCCAGCTTTGGCAGGTGGTCAGCACCGCGGCGTATTCGCGGGTGTCGCCATAGTTGTCGGTGACGGCGAAACGGCCATCGGCGGCATGGGCGATGCGCTTCACCCCGGCCCTTGGCGCTCCGCGATGCAGCGAACTCAGGCTGGTGCCGGCCGGCCAGTGGGCGCAGCGCTCCGGCACATGACGCCAGATACCCATCGGCACCTGAGCCACGCCGCCGACCACCAGATGTTGGTGGTCATCGCAGTTGGTCATCACCACACGGAAGATTTCCAGCATGGAGTTGGGGAAGTCCGAGTCCCAGCCGCCAGTGCCGAAACCGACCTGGCCAAACACTTCGCGGTGATGGAAGGACAATTTGGCAAATGCCTTGGAGGTGGCGACGAAGTCGTAGAAGGTGCGGTCATCCCACAGCGGCACGAGCTTGTTCCACAGCTCCTTGAGGCGCGGCACGTCACGGTCGCGGATGGCTTGCTGGATATCACCGAACTGCGAACCGGCTTCCAGGGCATCAGCCCAGGCGTCGGCCACTTCCTGGAACAGCACCGGCAAGTCAGAGAGTTTTTGCGCGTAGTGGGTCTGGCCTTCAAGGTCGATGACCGTGCTGCCGGACGCCGGGGTCAGTGGGTTGGGGAAGGGTTTGGTTTCCAGTCCGAGCTTGTCCACGTAGTGGTAGAACGCGGTGGACGACACTGGAAAGCGCATGCCACCCAGCTCGGCAATGATGCCTTCGGCACCTTCGAAGGCTTGGGAACGCAGGCGTCCGCCCATTTTCGAGGCTTCGTACACCACCGGCTTGAGGCCCAGTTTCATCAGCTCGTAGGCGGCCACCAGGCCCGCGATCCCGGCGCCGACGATCGCCACTTCGGCACCGTGGTTGGCCGCAGGAATACTACCCAGGCCGGCCGGGTGTTCAATCCAGTCATCGAAGGCGAACGGGAAGTCCGGGCCAAAGATGGTGATGGGCTTCTTACCGTCGGCGGGGTGGCGATTGGTCTTGCTGAGGGTGCTGGACGGAATGCTCATGGCTGACCTTACTGGCGACTAGGCGGGCGTGACCCGCTGAGTATAGGAAAAGATGGCAGCCAGTTTAGAGAGCGTAGCGTTCGTTAATAAGACGCAAAGTGTCGTCAAATTGCTCTGTTTTTAGTCAGAGTGACGAGGGCGGTGATCAGATTGGTTGTCCGCGATCCAATTTGTTACTGAGGATGATCGAAGTGGTGGTTTTCTCCACGCCGTCGACGCTGCCAATCTGATCGAGCAATTGGTCCAACTGTTCCGGCGAATCGGTGCGCAGCCACGCGACGTAATCGAACTCGCCACTCACCGCGCACAACTGCTGCACCTGGGCCATGGCACTCAACCGGCGCAACACCTCTTTGCCCGAGCGCGCTTGTACGGTGATGCCCACATAAGCCTGCAAACCACCATCGACCACCCGCTGCCCGAGGCGCACGCCATAACCGGTGATCACCTGGGTTTTCTCCAGGCGCGCCAGGCGCGACGTCACGGTAGTGCGCGCGATGCCCAGCTGCCGGGCGAGCATGGCCACGCTTTCGCGGGCGTTGAGCTGCAGGGCGGCGATCAGTTGGCGGTCGATTTCATCTAGGGCGGACAAGGGGGGGCTCCAGAGTATGGGCGGGGGCGGGAAGCATATTACAGGCTTCCAGACACACAAAAGCCGCGCAATGCGCGGCTTTCTTGTTTGGTGGGCCCACACGGACTTGAACCGTGGACCAAAGGATTATGAGTCCTCTGCTCTGACCAACTGAGCTATAGGCCCTCAGTAGGTCGCGGATTATAACGATGGTTTACCCGCTGTGCCATCCGAATAATCCTCAATGCGCATACGAAGAAACGTAGCAGCAAAAAGCTCCGGCGGTAGCGGCAGGCTGACGATGTAGCCTTGCATCTGTTCGCAGCCTTCAGCGGCCAGGAAAGCTTGCTGTGCGGGGTTCTCCACGCCTTCGGCGATGATGGTGAATTGCATGCTGTGGCCCAGGGCGATGATGGCGCGGACGATGGCGGCGTCGTGGGGGTCGTCGGGCAGGCCGCGGACGAAGGATTGGTCGATCTTGAGGAAGTCCAGGGGCAGGCGCTTGAGGTAGCTGAGGGATGAATAGCCGGTGCCAAAGTCATCAATGGCAAGCTGTACGCCGAGCTCTTTGAGCTGGTGCAACACCTCCAGCGCTTCTTCGGCCTGGCTCATGATGAAGTTTTCGGTGATCTCCAGTTGCAGGCGACCGGGGTCGAGTTGGTAGTCATGCAGCAGCTGTTTGATGCGGCCCAATAAGCCGGGATGACGTAATTGCGCGCCGGCCAGGTTGACCGACAGCGGGCCGAAATCGTCGAAGTGGCCTTGCCAGGCGTGCATTTGCCGGCAGGCTTGTTCCAGCACCCAGTCGCCAATCTGCAGGATCATGCCGTTTTCTTCGGCCAGGGCGATGAAGTGTTCGGGGGGCACGTCGCCAAAGGTGGGATGGCGCCAGCGTATCAGGGCTTCGGCGCCGATCAGTTCGTGGGTCGTCAGGCTCAGCTTGGGCTGGTAGTAGAGGCTCAGCTCATCGCGCTCGATGGCGCGGCGCAGTTCGTGCTCCAGTGCCACGCGTTCGTTGGCCTGGGCAGTCAGGTCGCGGGTATAGCTTTCGACCCGGTTACGGCCCTTGGCCTTTGAGCGATACATCGCCGCGTCGGCGTTCTTGACCAGGGTGGCGACGTCGGTGCCGTCCTCGGGGTAGAGGCTGGTGCCGATGCTGGCGCTGATAAAAAACTCGTGCTCACCGGCCTGGAATGGGGGGGTGAAGCAGGCCAGCAGTTTATTGGCGAGGTACTGGGCGTCGCTGGCGTGCTGCAGGCCGGGGAGCAGGATGATGAACTCGTCACCGCCCAGGCGGGCGACGGTGTCGATGTCGCGCAGTTGTTCCTTGAGGCGCACGGCGATGTCTTTGAGTAGCAAGTCGCCGATCGGATGGCCGAGGCTGTCGTTGATGTGTTTGAAGCGGTCCAGGTCGAGAAACAGCACGGCGCCTTGTTTGCCCGTTTCTTGGTGCCCGTTAAGGGCCGCTTGCAGTCGGCTTTCGAACAGCGTGCGGTTGGGCAGGCCGGTCAACGGGTCGTGATGCGCCTGGTAGTCGAGGCGGGCTTGAGCCAGCTTGAGGCTGGAGATGTCGGCAAACACCGCGACGAAGTGCGTGATCAACTGGTCGCGGTTGCGCACGGCACTGATCGTCAACCAGCTTGGGTACACTTCGCCGTTCTTGCGGCGGTTGGAGATCTCGCCTTGCCAGTGTCCCTGGGCGGTCAACTGATGCCACATGGCGGCATAGAAGGCGCTGTCATGCAGGCCGGAGGCCAGCAGGCGCGGGGTGTGGCCGAGGGCTTCGGCCTCGCTGTAGCCGGTGATCTCGGTGAAGGCACGGTTGACGGCGCTGATGTTCTGCCGGGTGTCAGTGATCAACACGCCTTCGGCCGTGCTCTCGAACACCGTGGCGGCCTGTTGCAGTTTTTCCTGCATCAACTGGCGCTCGGTGATGTCCCGCGCGATGGTCAGCATGCAGTCTTCATCGCCAATCGGCAGCGGGCGGCTGGACAGCTCGCACAAGCGGATCTGCCCATCGCTGCGGCGTATATGGCAGATGAAGTCACGCACAAAACCATCACGCTGCATCATCTCCAGCATGTGTTTGCGTTCGTTGAGGTCGACCCAGATGCCCAGGTCCAAGGTGGATTGTTCGAGAGAGGTGGCGCTGGTGAAGCCGGTGATCCGGCTGAAACCGTCGTTCACTTCAATCAACAACCCATCGCGCTGTCGGCTCAGCAGCAAGCCGTCGGGGGAGGCGTGGAAGGCCTTGGCAAATTTCTCTTCGGAGGTTTGCAGTTGTTGTTGGGTTTCCTTGAGTTGGGTGATGTCGCGCACCACCACAACTATGGCCTCTGTGGTGTCGAGTTGGAACGGCTCGGCGGAGATCAGCCCAGTGAACGCCTGACCATTGCTGCGCAGAAAGGGCATTTCCAGGTTGCGGATGCTAGTGGTCTGCACCCGTTGCAGCAGGTCGGGACCGACGCCTTTGATGCCCCAGATATTCAGCTCGGTGGCGGCTTTACCAACGACCTGTTCGGCCGTCAGGCCAATCTGGTCTTCGAATGCCTTGTTCACTTCCAGCAGGCAGCCATCAGACAGCCGTGCAATCACCAGCATGTCCGGGCATTGCTGGAACACCGAGGCGAATTTCTGCTCGGACAGCTGCAAAGCCTCTTCAGTGCGCTTAGCCTCACTGATATCGATCATCAAGCCGCGCAGAACCGGCTCATGACCATGTTCGATCAGGCTGACAATGTCGCGCACCCACAAGCAACGGCCGTCAGCAGTGATCACTCGGTAATCAATGCTGTGGTCACGGTTGGCGCGGGTTTCGCGATAGCAGTAGGCTTCGGCGCGGGTCAGGTCGGCGGGGTGAATGATGTTGCGCCAGAACCCCGGGATCAGCCAATGGGCGCGCGGATAGCCCAGCAATTCTTCGGCGTGGGGCGACACGTAGCTGTAGGTGAAATCGGTGACATTGGCTTCCCAGGCGATGGCGGACAGGCTCTCCACTAAACCGCGATAGTGGTACTCGCTGCTGCGCAGCTCCTGTTCGAGGGCGACACGGCGGGAAATTTCCGAACTGAGACGACGGTTGATCCGAATCACCACGGCCAACACGGTGCTCAGCAACAGCACGGCAGGCAGCCCGTAAAGCAGCAGGTCGGTCCAGAAGGTGCGGTGATCGGTAAAGCTGCCGACCCAATGTTGCTGGATGGCGTCGGTTTCTTGCGGGCTGAGGTCCGCGAGTACCTTGTCCAGGATGCCCACCAGCATTT
Organism: Pseudomonas sp. MYb541; assembly: GCF_037479595.1. Lineage (NCBI taxonomy): Bacteria > Pseudomonadati > Pseudomonadota > Gammaproteobacteria > Pseudomonadales > Pseudomonadaceae > Pseudomonas > Pseudomonas sp. MYb541. The sequence goes on from NZ_JBBGYS010000009.1 coordinate 98,153, forward strand.
TATTGTCACGCGGTACGCCCATCGCCAGTTGGTAGCGGTAGGGGGTTTCGCCGCTGACGTACAAGCCATCGAGCTTGAGTTGGCGCAGGCTCCAGACACTGGAGGCGAGATCGCCGACCACTGCATCTACTTCATCGGTGGCGAGGGCTTGCAACGTCGAGCTGACATTCGGCATGGCCACCAGGTTGAGATCGGGGTGATGGGTGCGCAGCAGCTCATGGGGGGCGTAGTTTTCCACCACGGCAATCTTCAAGCCGTAGAGGTCTTTCAGGGTGCGCGGTTTGGCGCCACCTTCATGGGCCAAGATAACGATGGGGAAGTCCAGGTAAGGCCGGGTGAACGCCATATAGCCCTGGCGTTCCGGTGTGGACATGATGCCCGGCAGCAGGTCGAGTTGGTTGTTGCGGGCCTGCTCCAGGACCGCACTCCAGTTTGCAGGCTCAATCAACTTGACGCGCACGCCGAGGCGATCCTGGATCAGGCGCACATAATCTGCCGCCAAGCCTTGGTAGCGGCCACTTTCGTCACGGTATTCAAAGGGTGGCCATGACGCATCCACCCCGAGGCGCAACTCCTGATGGTCCGCCAGCCAGTCACGCTCATCATCGCTAAGAGTCAACGCGCCAGCCGTTGCGGTCCAGGTCAGCAGCCACAGCAAAAACACAGCCGGCAATCTGGGCATAACGGTCTCGTTATGGCACGGGGAATGTTTCGAGTGTAGACGGGCATTGCGGGGGAGGGGTGTTGCGCAAGGTTTTATCGATACAAAACAAAACCCCCGGCCTGGGCCGGGGGTTCTGGTATCACTCGTCGAGGAAGGAGCGCAGATGCTCGCTTCGCGTCGGGTGGCGCAACTTGCGCAGCGCCTTGGCTTCGATCTGACGGATCCGCTCACGGGTCACGTCAAACTGCTTACCGACTTCCTCAAGGGTGTGGTCGGTATTCATGTCGATGCCGAAACGCATGCGCAGTACCTTGGCTTCACGGGCAGTGAGGCCGGACAGTACGTCGCGAGTCGCTTCTTTCAGGCTCTCAACGGTGGCGACATCGATTGGCGACTGCATGGTCGAGTCTTCGATGAAGTCACCCAGGTGGGAGTCTTCGTCATCACCAATCGGGGTTTCCATGGAGATCGGCTCTTTAGCGATCTTCAATACCTTGCGGATTTTATCCTCAGGCATTTCCATGCGTTCGCCCAGCTCTTCCGGGGTCGGTTCGCGACCCATTTCCTGCAACATCTGCCGGGAAATACGGTTGAGCTTGTTGATCGTCTCGATCATGTGCACCGGAATACGGATGGTGCGGGCCTGGTCGGCGATCGAGCGAGTGATCGCCTGACGGATCCACCAGGTGGCATAAGTCGAGAACTTGTAACCACGACGGTATTCGAACTTGTCCACAGCCTTCATCAAGCCGATGTTGCCTTCCTGGATCAGGTCGAGGAATTGCAGGCCACGGTTGGTGTACTTCTTGGCGATGGAGATCACCAGACGCAAGTTCGCTTCAACCATCTCTTTCTTCGCGCGGCGGGCCTTGGCCTCACCGATCGACATGCGACGGTTGATGTCCTTGATCTCGGCAATCGTCAGACCGGTTTCGGTCTCCAATGCTTGCAGCTTTTGCTGGCAACGGATGATGTCCGGCTGCAGGCGACCAATGGCTTCGGCGTATTTCGCCTTGCCCTTGGCCAGTGCGTCGGTCCAGCTTTCATCTACTTCGTTGCTCGGGAACTGACGCAGGAAGTCGGCACGCGGCATGCGCGCGTCACGGACACAGAGCTGCATGATCGCACGCTCTTGTGCACGCAGGCGCTCCAGGGCGCTGCGAACCCGCTCAACCAGGCCTTCGAATTGCTTCGGCACCAGCTTGATCGGCATGAACAGCTCAGCCAGGGCCAGCAGCTCGGCGATTGCCTGCTTGTTGGCGCGACCGTGCTTTTTCAGGGCCTTGCGGGTGATTTCCATTTGATCGGAAACCGCACCGAAACGCTGGGCAGCGACGATTGGGTCTGGACCGCTTTCAACTTCATCTTCGTCGTCGCCGCTGGCTTCAGCGTCGTCGTCTTCGGAGTCGTCGTCCGCTTTCGCAGCCTTGGCGTCGACTGGTGGCGGCACTTCGGCGGCAGGCGGCGCAATGCCGTCGTCCGGGTCGATGTAGCCACTCAGCACGTCGGACAGGCGGCCACCTTCGGTGGTGACGCGGGTGTACTCGGAGAGAATATGGTCAACCGTGCCAGGGAAGTGCGCGATTGCGCCCATCACTTCACGAATGCCCTCTTCGATACGCTTGGCGATTTCGATTTCGCCTTCACGTGTCAGCAGCTCGACGGTGCCCATTTCACGCATATACATGCGCACAGGGTCGGTGGTACGACCGATATCGGTCTCCACAGCAGCCAGCGCGGCGGCCGCTTCTTCAGCGGCAGCCTCGTCGGTATCGGCGTCCGCCAGCATAAGGGAATCCTTATCTGGCGCAGCTTCGAATACGTTGATCCCCATGTCGTTAATCATGCGGATGATGTCTTCCACCTGCTCTGGATCTGAAATATCCTCAGGCAGGTGGTCGTTGACCTCCGCGTAAGTCAGGTAACCCTGCTCACGACCGAGAACGATCAACTCTTTGATACGAGACTGCTGTTGCGCTTTTCCGGACATAACACCCTATCCACTGAAGGTCTTGGCGGGCAAAAAACAAGCCGAGGATTATACCTGAGCTATGACCTCACGCGCCAGTTGAGGTCGGGTTTGATGTGCAAACGTTCTGTTTTAAGAGGTCGCGCATCTGTTTTGCTATCTGAATCTTCTCTTCAGCCGATAAATCCGGCTGCCTTGCTTTCTTGATCAGGTCATCGAGGGTCTGCGTGTGCTGACCCGCGGATAACCTAGTAATGGTGTCTAAAAACTGTTGTTCAAGGTTATCGCCGTCAATTAGCCACTCCTTTTCCGCGAGGGCTTTCAATAGTCGGCCCTGTTCGGTGCCGTGCCAGCGCGCCATCAACTGGATTGAGTTTAGCTTAGGATTTTTCTGTACCGCCTCGATCAAGGCGATCAGTACCTGGGCGTAAGTGTTGCTCGCATTGGCAAAATGATCAGCACTCTCGACCTTTTCCGCCAGTTGCGGGTGATGGATGAGCGTGCGCAGGGCAATGAGCGTTGGCGCTTCTACGGCGACAGGCGTTCGCGGGGCATAAGCCTCGTCACGGTCTCCGCGCTTGCCATTCTTGCTCCAGGGTTTCTTTTCCCATTTCTTGCCGTCGCTGCCAGACTTTTTCGGTGTCCAGTCCTGCTGGGGCGCGTAGGCCTCCTGCGGTTGATGGAAGTCGGAATAGTCCGGCATGGCGTCGTAATCCATGCCTGGGTCGTAGGTCGGCGGCGGTGCGTCATGCGGCGCGTTGTGCACCAGTTGGCTGACGGCTTCGCCGCTTAACCCGGTGATTTCCTGCAGGCGCATGCGCATCAGTGATTTCAGGTTGGCGCCGGGAACCTTGTCGATCAGCGGCGCCGCGAGGGTGGCCATGTGGGCCTTGCCTTCGAGGGAGCGCGGGTCGGCTTCTTCGGTCAGTTGCTGGAAGAAGTAGTCGGCCAGCGGTTGTGCATGCTGGTTGATGCGCGCGCGGAAGGCGTCAGTGCCTTCGGAGCGGACCAGGGTATCCGGGTCTTCGCCTTCGGGCAGGAACAGGAAGCGTGCGCGACGTCCGTCTTGCAGGCTCGACAGCGTGGCCTCGAGTGCGCGCCAGGCGGCGTTGCGGCCGGCCTGGTCGCCGTCGAAGCAGAACAGCACGCTGGGTACCACGCGAAACAGGCGCTTCATGTGTTCTTCGCTGGTCGCGGTGCCCAGCGTGGCGACGGCATTGCGCAGGCCCTGTTGGGCGAGCGCGATCACGTCCATATAGCCCTCAACCACGATGATCTCATCGAGGTTGCGGTTGTTCTTGCGCGCCTCGAACAGGCCGTAGAGCTCCTGCCCCTTATGGAATACCGGAGTTTCCGGGGAGTTCAGGTACTTGGGTTTGTCGTCCCCCAGTACTCGGCCACCAAAGGCGATGATGCGCCCGCGGCTGTCGCGGATCGGGAACATCACCCGGTCGCGGAAGCGGTCATAACGTTTGCCGGTCTCGGCGTTTTCCACCAGCAGGCCGGCGTCGATCATGGCTTTTTGCTGGAGGGTGTCGCTGCTCAAGTGCTTGTACAGGTTGTCCCAGCCGGGCGGGGCGAACCCCAGGCCGAAGTCCCGGGCGATTTCCCCGGTGAGGCCGCGACCTTTCAAATAGTCGACGGCGGCCTTGCGCTGCGGATGGCTTTTAAGCGCCTGACGGTAAAAGTCGGCAGCTGCCGTCAGCAGCGGGTAAAGCGGCGAATCAGTGGGTTGGCGCGGCTTGTGCGGCCGCCCGCTTTCTTCCCGAGGGACTTCCATGCCCGCGGTTTTTGCCAGGTCCTCGATAGCCTGGGGGAAATCCAGGTTGTCGTGGTCCATGAGAAAACCCAGGGCGTTGCCGCCTGCGCCGCAGCCGAAGCAGTAATAGAACTGCTTGTCGGGGCTGACGCTGAATGACGGGGTTTTCTCTTTGTGGAACGGGCAGCAGGCGGTGTAGTTTTTGCCGGCTTTTTTCAGTTGCACGCGCGAGCTGACAACATCGACGATGTCGGTGCGGTTCAGAAGGTCGTCAATAAAGCTCTGGGGAATCAGCCCGGCCATGGCGTTCTCGTCATCACTGCGTGTCAATGAGGGCCCAATGATTGCTCAAGCGCACGCAGTGCGTGGCTCGTTCATCAGTTGTCTGCTTGGGCATTCAGGAAGTGTATCTGCCGTTCATTCACTGACGTTAGTTTCAATCAGGTTTTTGGCATGGAAATGTTGCCCCGGCATCCGGTCTTGGCCAATGGCGGCCTCGGAAGCTCGTCGTCGGGCACAGTCGATACTGTTGATCGCCTGTTTGAAGAATAAGTGTGCTCGTCAGTAGCCTTGATAGGCTCGTCAGAAGAGACGTGCACCGCTGGCAAAAGAGCCAGTCCTGACGTGTGAAGCAGTTGTATCGGTCGCATGTGCGGCGTCAACAGTGAAGCATCAAGCGATATCCGCAAATGCCATTAGCCCGGCTGAGGGCCGGGCTTGGCAGAAGCTTGCTATGAACGTCTGTGTATTAGTACAGACGAACGGCGCGGCGCTGTTCGCGCTGAACTTTCTTGGCGTGACGCTTAACAGCGGCTGCTGCTTTACGCTTACGCTCAGAAGTTGGCTTCTCGTAAAATTCGCGGCTACGAACTTCAGCCAGTACACCGGCTTTTTCGCAGGAGCGCTTGAAACGACGCAGAGCTACGTCGAAGGGTTCGTTCTCTTTAACTTTGACGGCTGGCATCCAGAGCTACCTTCTTTCATTACCGGGATCAACGTTCTCGTCGCAAAAAATTCGCGGCTGAGGTCGTCGGTTTTTAAGGGTTGCGGATGTTAACCCCTCATTGCCCGGAATGCAAAGCCTCTGATCGAAAACCGCTAGTCGGGAGGGGGAGTGGCGACTATTATGCTCGCCTTCGAATTCAGCCTCTACAAGGCGCAAACCCATGCTAGTACTGGGACTTGAAACCTCCTGCGACGAAACCGGTGTCGCACTTTACGACAGTGAACGCGGGCTCTTGGCCGATGCACTGTTCAGTCAGATCGACCTGCACCGTGCCTATGGTGGCGTGGTGCCGGAGCTGGCCAGCCGTGATCACGTCAAGCGCATGCTGCCCCTGATCCGCCAGGTGTTGGATGAGGCCGGCTGCGTGCCGACCGAGATCGACGCCATCGCCTACACCGCAGGCCCCGGATTGGTCGGAGCCCTGCTGGTTGGGGCCTCTTGTGCCCAGGCGCTGGCATTTGCATGGGGTATTCCGGCCCTCGGCGTGCACCATATGGAAGGCCATTTACTGGCACCGATGCTGGAAAAAACACCGCCAGAGTTCCCGTTCGTCGCATTGTTGGTTTCCGGCGGCCATACGCAGTTGGTTCAGGTGGACGGAATCGGCCAATACACCCTTTTGGGTGAATCCTTGGACGACGCCGCCGGCGAAGCCTTCGACAAGACCGCGAAGATGATGGGCCTCAATTATCCCGGTGGTCCGGAAATCGCCCGTCTCGCCGAAAAAGGTGTTGCCGGTCGCTACACCTTCCCGCGACCAATGTGCGATCGCCCGGGCCTGATGTTCAGCTTCAGCGGTTTAAAAACCTCTGCGCTGAACACCTGGCAGCAAAGCGTCAGCGCCGGAGACGACAGCGAGCAAGCCCGTTGCGACATCGCTCTGGCGTTCCAGCAGGCCGTGGTGGAGACTTTGACCATCAAGTGCAAGCGCGCCTTGAAACAGGCGGGCATGAAGCGCCTGGTGATCGCAGGCGGCGTCAGCGCCAACAAGGCCTTGCGCACTTCGCTGGAAAAAATGCTCGGCGACATGAAGGGCGACGTGTTCTACGCGCGCCCCGAGTTCTGCACCGACAACGGCGCGATGATCGCCTATGCCGGTTGCCAGCGCCTGCAGGCTGGTCAGCATGAAAGTCTTGCAATCAGCGTGCAGGCGCGCTGGCCGATGGAGCAGTTGTCGCCGTTGTAAGGCTGCAAGGTGGGCCGGGCTCATCGACGGTATTTAAAAATGCCGTTCGCGCCCGGCAAACAGGTCGCGTAAATTGCCCCGGTGGCGCCAGACGATCAGCAGTGTCAGCACGCTCATTGGCAGCAGTGCCGCCGGTTCTTGCCAGGCCAGTAGCGGCAGGGTGAGCGGGGTGGCGATCAACGCGGCGAGCGAGCTGGTGCGGGTCAGGTAGAACGTCAGCAGCCAGGCGAGTACGGCCAGCAACGCCGCCGGCGGGTAGATCCCGAGCAACATGCCGGCTGCCGTGGCGACGCCTTTGCCGCCGCGAAAGCGGAAGTACAGGGGAAACAGGTGGCCGAGGACCGCGCATACGCCGATCCAGGCCTGCTGTTGCAGGGTCAAGCCGGCGAGGCTGGCGATCAGCACGGGCAACAGGCCCTTGCAGAGGTCGCCCAGCAGCGTCAGTACGGCGAGTTTCTTGCCGGCCAGGCGCAACATATTGGTGGCACCGGCATTGCCTGAGCCACTCATTCGCGGGTCGGGATTTCCCGTCAGGCGGCTGAGCAAAATGGCGAAGGACAGCGAGCCGAGCAGGTAGGCGAAAATCGCCAGTGACCAAAACATGCTAACTATTCCGGGCGAGGACGCCCTGATTCTAACGGGGCATCGCGCCCTTGTCGTGCTGCGGAGAAGAGTGCTTGGACAGAGTGTTTATCGAAGGCCTGGAAGTCGACACCGTGATCGGGGCCTACGACTGGGAGCGCGGAATCCGTCAATGTCTGCGCCTGGACCTGAGCTTCGCCTGGGATAACCGCCCGGCCGCGGCCGGTGATGACCTGACGTTGGCGCTGGATTACGCCAGTGTATCCGCGCGTATCCAGGCCTTTGCCGAACTATCCCAGTACCAATTGGTGGAAACCTTTGCCGAACGGTTGGCCGAAGTGCTGATGAGTGAATTTCAGATTCCCTGGTTGCACCTCAAGTTGACCAAGCCAGGCGCCGTTCCGGCGGCCAAGGGTGTGGGCGTGGAGATCGAGCGCGGATGCCGCTAACTCAGGTTTACCTAGGTCTAGGCAGCAATATCGAGCGCGAGTCTCACCTCTGCGCTGGCCTGGATGCGCTGGCGAGTTTTTTGACGGATGTGCGCTGTTCAGCGGTGTTTGAAAGCCAGCCGGTGGGCATCAAGAGCGGGCCGTTCTTTAATCTGGTGGTGTCGGCCTACACCGACCTGCCGCTGATGGAGCTGGACCGGCGGTTGAAACTCATCGAGGCCGACAACGGTCGCTACGCGCCGGATCGCAAGGGCCTGCCGCTGGATATCGATGTGCTGTTGTACGGCGATCTGGTGGGTAACTTCGATGGATTGATCCTGCCGCGTGTAGAAATCCTCAAGAACGCCTTTGTGCTGTGGCCGCTGTCGTTGATGGCGCCGGAACGTGTGCACCCTGAGGCGGGCAAGACGTTGGCCGAGTTGTGGCGCGAGGCGCAGATTGACCAGGTGCTGGCGCCTGTCGCATTTGAATGGCAGGGCCAGCAACTCACGCCGAACATTCTCCTGTAGGAGCTGGCTTGCCGGCGATGGCGTTCCTGAGCTCGCTATCGCCAGCAAGCCGGGCTCCTACAGTGCGTGGTGTTCTTTGTAGATTTTTAGGGTCTTGAGCCGTTCGCGCTTGAGCGCCTCGCCCAGCTCAGGGCCTTTGAAACCCTTCTCCAGCAAGGGGGCAACGGCCACTTCGCGAGCTGCCTTCGCGGCCCCACGCAAATAATCCGCTTGTGGATAACTTCTCTGCTCCAGACCCTTGCGGCCTCGGGCGTCCATTTCGCAAGCGACCACGAATTCCTCAAAGCGCTGCGGCCGACGGTAAACGTCGAAACTTTGCAGCAACTCCAGCAACGTCGAGGCTTTCAGCTCCAGCGCACGATGACCGTGGGTGTGATATTGGCCCACCAGCAACGCCAATTCCTGGCAATCCCTTGGCACCTTGAAGCGTTCATTGACGGCCTTGACCAGCTTCAAACCCCGCTGTTCATGGGCGATGTGCTGCGGCAACTTATCCACAGGCGTCGTGCCTTTGCCCAGATCGTGCAGCAGGCAGGCCCAGCGCACGGTAAGGGGCTGCTGGTGCAAGGCCGCTTGTTCCAGCACGCTCAAGGTGTGAATGCCGGTGTCGATTTCCGGGTGATGGGCTTCCGGTTGTGGGACGCCGAACAGGATATTCACTTCTGGCATCAAGGTTTTCAGTGCATCGCAGTCGCGCAGTACCTGGATGAACACGTGGGGTTGGTCTTCCATCAGTGCGCGGGAGATTTCTTTCCAACTGCGCTCAGGCGTCAGCGCCTCCAATTCGCCGGATTCGCTGAGCTGGCGCATCAGTTCAAGTGTTTCTGGTGCGACGATAAACCCCAGTGCCGCGTAACGTGCGGCGAAGCGTGCAACACGCAGCACTCGCAGTGGATCTTCGGCGAACGCCGGAGAAACATGGCGCAGAATGCGGGCTTCAAGATCTCGCTGACCGTGATAAGGGTCGGTCAAGTTACCGTCGTCGTCTTCCGCCATAGCGTTGATCGTCAGGTCGCGGCGGATCAGGTCTTCTTCCAGCGTCACCTCGGGGCTGGCGTGAAATACAAAGCCGCCATAACCCCGGCCGCTTTTGCGCTCAGTGCGGGCGAGGGCGTACTCGTCACCGTTTTTTGGGTCCAGAAATACCGGGAAGTCAGCACCCACCGGCTTGTAGCCCTTGGCGAGCATCTCTTCGGCAGTCGCGCCCACCACGACGCGGTCGATATCGGTCACCGGGATACCCAAGAGGCGATCCCGCACCGCACCGCCGACTTTGTAGATTTTCATGAAAAAGCCTCCATTAGCGGCACAGGATACCGCCTGTGCCTGGCCAATGGAGGCTTTGCTGTTTCAGAGATGAACGACGGCCAGGTCCAGGCGGCCGTAGTCGTTGTCGTTGTGATCGGTGCGCGGTGGCACGTGGTGGGTTTTCATCACCTGGTCGCCCTGCAGGGTTTCCAAGTGAATATCAAAGCCCCAAAGCCTGTGCAGGTGCTTGAGCACTTCCTCGGTGGACTCGCCCAGGGGTTTGCGGTCGTGCTGCTGGTGACGCAAGGTCAGCGAGCGGTCGCCGCGTACATCGATGCTGTAGATCTGCACGTTGGGCTCGCGGTTACCCAGGTTGTACTGGGCCGCCAGGGTTTCGCGGATGGTGCGATAGCCGGGTTCATCGTGGATGGCCGGCACCACCAGGTCATCCTTGAGGTCATCATCGAGAATACTGAACAGTTTCAGGTCTCGAATGACCTGCGGTGACAGGTACTGCAGGATAAAACTCTCGTCCTTGAAGCTGCTCATGGCGAATTTTATGGTGGACAGCCAATCGCTGCCGGCGATTTCCGGGAACCAGCGGCGGTCCTCCTCGGTGGGGTGTTCACACATGCGCCGGATATCGCGGTACATGGCAAAGCCCAAGGCATAGGGGTTGATGCCATTGTAGTAAGGGCTGTCGAAGCCGGGCTGGAACACCACGCTGGTGTGGGAGGTGAGGAACTCCATCATGAAACCGTCGGTGACCAGGCCTTCGTCATACAGGTCATTCATCAACGTGTAGTGCCAGAACGTGGCCCAGCCTTCGTTCATCACCTGGGTTTGGCGTTGTGGATAAAAGTACTGGGCGATCTTGCGCACGATACGCACGATTTCCCGCTGCCAGGGTTCCAGCAGCGGCGCGTGTTTTTCCAGGAAATAGAGGATGTTCTCCTGCGGTTCGGCGGGGAAGCGCGCATTATCCTTGTCGCTATTCTTGCCGGCGCGCTTGGGAATGGTGCGCCACAGGTCGTTAATCTGTTTCTGCAGGTGTTCCTCACGCTCCTTCTGGCGCAGGCGTTCTTCCTCGGCGGAGATCGGATACGGGCGTTTGTAGCGGTCGACGCCGTAGTTCATCAGCGCATGGCAGGAGTCGAGCAGGTCCTCCACCGCATCGATGCCGTGGCGCTCCTCGCATTGCATGATGTACTGCTTGGCGAACACCAGGTAATCGATGATCGAACTGGCGTCGGTCCAGGTGCGGAACAGGTAGTTGCCCTTGAAGAAACTGTTATGCCCATAGCAGGCATGCGCCACCACCAGCGCCTGCATGCAGATGGTGTTCTCTTCCATCAGGTAGGCGATGCAAGGGTCGGAGTTGATCACGATCTCGTAGGCCAGGCCCATCTGACCGCGGGTGTAGGACTTTTCGGTGCTGAGGAAGTGTTTGCCGTAGGACCAATGGTGATAACCCAGTGGCATGCCGACCGAGGCGTAGGCATCCATCATCTGTTCGGCGGTAATCACCTCGATCTGGTTGGGATAGGTGTCCAGGGCATAACCCGCCGCAATGCGGCTGATTTCCCGGTCATAGGCCTGGATCAGTTCAAAGGTCCACTCGGAACCCGTGGAGATCGGTTGGCGTCTTTGCTCTTTTTTGGCGGTCATGTCACTAACCTGCGCTGGAAGAGTTCACGGAAGACCGGGTAGATATCGCCGGCCGAGACCAGTTGCTGCTGAGCGAACGTGTCGGCAAAGGCTTCGCCGATGCGCTCGTATTCGAACCACAGGGCCTGGTGCTCACGGGGGGTGATTTCAACGTAAGTGTAGTACTGCACGAACGGCATGATCTGGTTGATCAGGATGTCACGGCAGATTGGGGAGTCGTCGTTCCAGTTGTCACCGTCCGAGGCCTGGGCGGCGTAGATGTTCCATTCATTGGCCGGATAGCGCTCGGCCATGATCTCCTGCATCAGTTTCAACGCACTGGAAACGATGGTGCCGCCGGTTTCCCGCGAGTAGAAGAATTCCTCTTCGTCGACTTCTCGGGCGCTGGTGTGGTGGCGGATGAATACGACGTCGATCTTGTCGTAGTTCCGCTTCAGGAACAGGTACAACAGAATGAAGAAGCGTTTGGCGATGTCCTTGGTGGCTTGAGTCATGGAGCCCGACACGTCCATCAGGCAGAACATCACCGCCTTGGAGCTGGGGTTGGGTTGTTTGACCAGCAGGTTGTATTTCAAGTCGAAGGTGTCGAGGAATGGCACGCGGTGAATACGTGCGCTTAGTTTCTCGATTTCCGCCTCTATTTCCTGGATATCGCCGAAGTTGTCCGGCTCTTCACGCTTCAACCGTGCCAGCTCTTCCTTGGCGTCCCTCAGTTTGGCGCGGCTGCTGCCCGACAGGGCGATGCGCCGCGCATGGGCCGAGCGCAGGGTGCGGATGATGTTGATGCGGGACGGGTTACCCTCGTTGCTGATCCCGGCCCGCACGGTTTTGAAGGTGTCGGTGCCGGTCAGGTTGCGTTTGACCAGGTTGGGCAGTTCCAGGTCTTCGAACATGAATTCGAGGAATTCTTCCTGGGTGATCTGGAACACGAACTCATCCATGCCTTCGCCAGAATTGCCCGCCTTGCCCGGCCCTTTACCGCCGCCACCGCCTTGGGGGCGCTGGATATGTTCGCCGGTCGTGAATTCCTTATTGCCGGGATGAACGACGGTCTGTTTGCCGCCCCGGCCGTGGTGCAGCACCGGTTCGTCGATGTCCCGTCCAGGAATGCTAATCTGCTCGCCGTGCTCCATGTCCGTGATGGAACGGCGGCTGACGGCCTCTTCGACGGCCTTTTTGATGTGGTCACGGTAACGCCGCAGGAAACGCTGGCGGTTTACCGTGCTCTTGTTCTTGCCATTGAGGCGTCGGTCGATCACATAGCTCATGGGGAGCCCTCCGGGCAGCTTCACGTTACAAGCTTCAAGCCGCGAGCTGGAAGCTTAGAGACAAGCGGTCAGCTGCCAGGCCAGTGGCCCGGCAGTTCACGCCTGTCGCTGCCTTACTGCGATTTGCGAACCCGCAGATACCACTCGGAGAGCAGTCGTACCTGTTTGTCGGTGTAGCCGCGCTCGACCATGCGTGTGACGAAGTCGTTGTGTTTTTGCTGATCCTCCTTGCTGGCCTTGGCGTTGAAGCTGATGACCGGCAGCAGGTCCTCGGTGTTGGAGAACATTTTTTTCTCGATGACCACCCGCAGCTTCTCGTAGCTGAGCCAGGTTGGGTTCTTGCCATTGTTGTTGGCGCGGGCGCGCAACACGAAGTTGACGATTTCGTTGCGGAAATCTTTCGGGTTGCTGATGCCGGCGGGTTTTTCGATCTTTTCCAGTTCCTCGTTGAGGGCCACGCGGTTGAGGATTTCGCCGGTTTCCGGGTCGCGGTACTCCTGGTCCTGGATCCAGAAGTCGGCGTACAGCACGTAGCGGTCGAAGATGTTCTGACCGTATTCGCTGTAGGACTCCAGGTACGCAGTCTGGATTTCCTTGCCGATGAACTCGATGTAGCGCGGCGCCAGGTATTCCTTGAGGAAACGCAGGTAGCGTTCGCGGGTTTCGGCCTGAAATTGCTCCTGTTCGATCTGCTGTTCCAGCACGTAGAGCAAGTGCACCGGGTTGGCCGCAATTTCGTGGGGGTCGAAGTTGAAGACCTTGGACAGTATCTTGAACGCAAAACGTGTCGACAGACCGTTCATGCCCTCATCCACACCGGCGGTGTCGCGGTATTCCTGGATCGACTTGGCCTTGGGGTCGGTATCCTTGAGGTTTTCGCCGTCGTACACGCGCATCTTCGAGTAGATGTTCGAGTTTTCCGGCTCCTTGAGGCGCGACAGCACCGTGAACTGGGCGAGCATCTTCAGGGTGTCGGGTGCGCAGTGCGCCTTGGCCAGGGAGCTGTTGAACAGGAGCTTGTCGTAGATCTTGATTTCATCGCTGACCCGCAGGCAGTACGGCACCTTGACGATATAGATCCGGTCGATGAAGGCTTCGTTGTTCTTGTTGTTGCGGAAGGTGTGCCACTCCGATTCGTTGGAGTGCGCCAGCAGGATCCCGGTGAACGGAATCGCGCCCAGGCCTTCGGTGCTGTTGTAGTTGCCTTCCTGGGTCGCGGTGAGCAATGGGTGCAGCACCTTGATCGGTGCCTTGAACATCTCCACGAACTCCATCAGGCCCTGGTTGGCCCGGCACAGTGCGCCTGAGTAGCTGTAGGCGTCAGCGTCGTTCTGTGGGAATTCTTCAAGCTTGCGGATATCGACCTTGCCCACCAGCGCCGAGATGTCCTGGTTGTTCTCGTCGCCCGGCTCGGTCTTGGCCACGCCGATCTGGTTGAGGATCGATGGGTAGAGCTTGACCACGCGGAACTGGCTGATGTCACCGCCGAACTCGGCCAGGCGCTTGGTGGCCCAGGGCGACATGATGGTGTTGAGGTAGCGGCGCGGGATGCCGAAGTCTTCTTCGAGGATCGCGCCATCTTCCGTGGCGTTGAACAGGCCCAGGGGCGACTCGAAGACCGGTGAGCCCTTGATGGCGTAGAAGGGCACTTTTTCGATCAGTTGTTTGAGTTTTTCGGCCAAGGACGATTTACCACCGCCGACGGGGCCAAGCAGATAGAGGATCTGTTTCTTCTCCTCCAAACCTTGGGCAGCATGGCGGAAGTAGGAAACGATCTGGTCGATGCATTCTTCCATGCCGTGGAAGTCTTCAAAGGCCGGATAGCGGCGGATCACCTTGTTGGAGAATATTCGCGACAGGCGCGAATTGTTCGAGGTGTCTATCAGCTCTGGCTCGCCAATTGCCAGCAGCAGGCGTTCGGCGGCAGACGCGTAGGTGCTGCGATCCTGTTTGCACAGCTCGAGATACTCTTGCAGCGTGAGTTCTTCCTGCTGTGTGGATGCGAAGCGTTGTTGGAAGTGGCTGAATATACTCATGACGTCGTCACCTCGCTCGATACGTGGAGCCGACGCCGGATCAATCAGTCGATGCTGGCAGACATTGGCAGACGCCAATGGCCGTTTTCCCCCCAGAACACCCTGAAACGCTACCGATGACCCGCACGCCGGTGTACCGGCTCTCCCCTGATTCGGATGGCCTGCGCTTAAGGATAGTTCGGAATCAGAGAGGTCAAGGCGCGATGCGCAATTAGTTTGGCTGCGCCGTTCGTCAGAAACGGCGCGAGCCCAAGCGTCACGCGGGGTAGCGGGGTGTGAAAAAAATTATTGCGAATTGCCGGAAGAAATTTCCGCAGGATAAGTCGTACGCCACAGTTCAAAGCCGCCGTCCAGGCTATAGACGTCGGAGAAACCCTGGCTGATCAGATAGGCCGCTGCGCTCTGACTGGAGTTGCCGTGATAACAGGCCACGATCACCGGCGCGTCGAGGTCGGCGGCGCGGATGAAATCGGCGATGTTGACGTTGTCCAGGTGCCGGGCGCCGGTGATGTGGGCGGCCGCATAAGTCGGCTGGTCACGAATGTCGACAACCACGGCGCCTTGCTCGCGCAGGGCCTGGGCTTGTTCAGGGGGGATGCGTTTGAATTCGCTCATGGCGGGCTCCTATGGCTTGGCAGTAGCCGGCAGTGTAACGGGAAGAGGGGATTCGCACTGGCAGCTATAACGCTCGCCGGTGTCGATGTTCATCAGGGTCATGGCGCCGCCCCACACGCAACCGGTGTCGAGGGCGAACACGCCGGGTTCATCGCACTTGCCCTCAAGGGCCGCCCAATGGCCAAAAATGATCTTGGTGTCACGGGTCTTGCGCTCTTTGTGAGCGAACCACGGCTTGTAGCCCGGCAGCGCGGTTTCAGCGCCTTCCTTGCTCTTGAGGTCGAGCTTGCCCTCGGCGGTACAGAAACGCATGCGCGTGAAGTAGTTGGTGATGACCCGCAGGCGCGTGACGCCGGTGAGGTCGTTGTTCCACTTTACTGGTTCGTTGCCGTACATGCCGTCGAGGTAGGCGGTGTACAGGTTGTCATCGGCCAGGGCGCTTTCGACTTCGGCGGCGCACTTGAGGGCTTTCTTCAGTGTCCACTGCGGCGGGATGCCAGCATGGACCAAGGCCATGTTGCGGCCTTCGTCGTAATGCATGACTTTCTGCCGGCGCAGCCAGTCGAGCAGCTCGGTGCGATCCGGCGCTTCGAGGATTTCCCGAAGGGTATCGCCCTTTTTCAGACGCTCGATGTTATTGCCGGCGGCCAGCAGATGAAGGTCGTGATTACCCAATACGCAGACTAGAGCGTCGCGCAGGCTATACAAATAGCGCAGCGTTTCCAGGGATTTCGGGCCGCGATTGACCAGATCGCCGACCAGCCACAGGCGATCGTGGGTTGGGTTGAAGGCTACGCGTTCAAGCAGGCATTTGAGCGGTTCGAGGCAGCCCTGCAGGTCGCCGACCGCGTACGTCGCCATCAGTGCAGGGCTCCCGGCACGGCAAGGCGGAAGGGCGCGATGATGGCGTCGAACAACTTGCCGTCGGTGGCTTTCATCTGATACGAGCCTTGCATGGTGCCGACTTTGGAGGTCATCACCGTGCCGCTGCTATAGGTATGGCTGGCGCCGCTGTCGATCAATGGTTGCTGACCCACCACGCCGGCACCGCGAACTTCTTCGACCTGACCGTCACCGTCGGTGATCACCCAGTGGCGCGACAGCAGCTTGGCCGGCACCAGTCCGTTGTTTTTCACCGTGATGGTGTAGGCAAAGGCAAAGCGGTTGTGTTCAGGTTGGGATTGGTCCGCCAGGAAGCGGGTGACGACGCTGACGTCGATCTGGTAGCGAGGATCGGACATGCAAGAGGCCTTAAAAGCGGAGGACAGCAGATGCGGGTCAGTCTAGGCCAAGAGGAGGGCACTAGGCCAGACATGTGTCTGGCCTAGCCCGGCGCTGTCAGTCTGCGGCTGGCGCAGGCTGGATCGCCAACTGGTCGGCCAGGCGCACGAACGCGGCGAGGTCCAGTTGCTCGGGACGCAGGCCGCCATCGACGCCGGCAGCTTCGATCTCGGCATTGCTCAGCAGCGCCTTGAGCGTGTTGCGCAGGGTCTTGCGGCGTTGGTTGAAGGCCTCGCGCACCACGCGCTCCAGCAACTTGTGGTCCTTGGCCGGGTGTGGCAACACGGCGTGGGGCACCAGGCGCACGATGGCCGAGTCGACCTTAGGCGGCGGGTTGAACGCGCCAGGGCCCACGTTGAACAGGTGCTCGACGCGGCAATGGTACTGAACCATGATCGACAGACGGCCCCAATCACCACCGCCAGGACCCGCGGCCAGACGTTCAACTACTTCCTTTTGCAGCATGAAGTGCATGTCGCGGATGATGCCGGCGTTGTTCAGCAGGTGGAAAATCAGCGGCGTGGAGATGTTGTACGGCAGGTTACCCACCACACGCAGGCTGTTGGGCGCGGCATTGAGGGTGTTGAAGTCGAACTTCAGCGCATCACCCTGATGCAGGTTGAAGTTGGGCTTGCCGGCGAACTGCTGGTTGAGGATCGGGATCAGGTCCTTGTCCAGTTCCACCACGTCCAGTTGGCCGCCGCTGGCCAGCAGGCCTTGGGTCAGCGCGCCCTGGCCCGGACCGATTTCCAGCAGACGGTCTTCAGGTTTGGCATGGATGGAGCGCAGGATGCGGTCGATCACGCCAGCGTCGTGCAGGAAGTTTTGCCCGAAGCGCTTGCGCGCCCGGTGTTGGTAATGCTCGGTCATATACGGGTCTCGGCCATCTGATAGGCGGTTTCCAGGGCCACGTGCAGGCTGCCGGTATCGATCTTGCCGCTGCCCGCCAGGTCCAGGGCAGTGCCATGGTCGACGGAGGTGCGGATGATCGGCAGGCCCAGTGTCACGTTGACTGCGGCGCCGAAGCCTTTGTATTTAAGCACCGGCAGCCCCTGGTCATGGTACATCGCCAGCACTGCGTCGCAGTGCTCCAGATATTTGGGGGTAAACAGAGTGTCCGCAGGCAGTGGGCCGCGCAGGTCCATGCCTTCTTGGCGCAGACGCTCCAGGGTGGGTTCGATGATGTCGATTTCTTCATGGCCCAAGTGACCACCTTCGCCGGCGTGGGGGTTGAGCCCGCAGACCAGGATGCGCGGTTGGGCGATGCCGAATTTCTGTTGCAGGTCGGCGTGCAGGATGCGCGTGACGCGTTCCACCCGCTCGACGGTGATGGCATCGGCAATCTCGCGCAGCGGCAGGTGCGTGGTCACCAAGGCGACCCGAAGGCCACGCGTGGCCAGCATCATGACGACTTGTTCGGTGTGGGTCAGCTCGGCGAGGAACTCGGTGTGGCCGGAAAAAGCGATACCGGATTCATTGATCACGCCTTTGTGTACGGGCGCGGTGATCATGCCGGCGAAGTCGCCATCGATGCAGCCTTGCCCGGCGCGAGTGAGGGTTTCCAGCACGAACGCTGCGTTGGCTGTGTTCAGTTGCCCGGCAACCACGTTGGCCTGCAGCGGGGTGTCCCACACATACAGGCTTCCTGCCGGGGCAGGCAGGTCCGGCCAATTGCCGGGCGCCACGTCCAACAGAATGACGGCCACACCCAGCTGCGCGGCCCGCTCAAGGAGCAGGTCGCGGCTGGTAATGGCAATCAGGGGGTGTGGCTGGGGTTGCGAGGCGAGCAGCAGGCACAGGTCAGGACCAATGCCGGCCGGCTCGCCGGGTGTCACCGCGAAACGCTGGGGTTTCACTGAGCTGCCTGGTCGGTGCCTGTCTGGGCGCCTGGCAGCTTGTTCTCAACATAGGCTTCGTCGCGGATCTGACGCAGCCAGGTTTGCAGCTCTTCGTCGTATTTGCGGTTACGCAGTACGTTCAGCGCTTGTTGCTCGCGGGCTTGGTTGGTGTTGTCGGTGGCGCGACGGCCAAGGACTTCCAGCACATGCCAGCCATATTGGGTCTTGAACGGCTTGGACAATACACCCTGCGGGGTATCGGCCATCACCTGTTGGAACTCCGGCACCAGCGCTTTCGGATCGATCCAGTTCAGGTCGCCGCCATTGAGGGCAGAACCCGGGTCTTCCGAGAAGCTCTTGGCCAGGGTAGCGAAGTCTTCACCGCTCTGGATGCGGTCATAGATCTTCTGGGCCAGTTCCTTGGTTTGGGCTTCGGTGCGGATTTCGCTAGGTTTGACCAGGATGTGGCGAACGTGTACCTCATCCTTGAGCGATGTTTCGCCGCCGCGTTTTTCCAAGAGCTTCAGGATGATGAAACCACCCGGTGTGCGCGCAGGTTGGGTGATGCCACCCACTTCCATTGCGCTCAGCTCGCGGTCGAACGGAGGAGGCAATTGAGCCGCTTTACGCCAGCCCATGTCGCCGCCTTCCAGTGCGTTGTCGCTGCCGGACTGGGCGATCGCCATTTGGGCGAAGTCGGCACCCGCCTTCAAGCGATCATAGATAGCCTGGGTCTTGGCGGCGGCTGCATTGAGCTGCTCGGAGTTGGCGCTGTCCGGTGTCGGGATCAGGATGTTGGCCAGGTGCAGTTCCTCGGAAAGCTGCATCTTGCCCAGGTCCGACGCCAGGAAGTTCTTCACTTCCTGCTCGGAGACCTGAACCCGCTCGGCCACACGGCGCTGGCGTACACGGCTGATGATCATTTCACGGCGGATCTGGTCACGGGCGTCCTCATAGGACAAACCGTCGTGGGCCAAGGCTGCACGGAACTGGTCGATGCTCATGTTGTTGCGCTGGGCAATGGTGCCCACGGCCTGGTTCAGTTCTTCGTCCGAAATACGGATGCCGGAACGATCGCCGATCTGCAGTTGCAGGTTCTCGACGATCAAACGCTCGAGTACCTGCTGGTCCAGGACGCTGGTCGGTGGCACGCCACCGCCACGCTTGGCGATGGTTTGCTGGACTTCCTTGACGCGCTGGTCCAGTTGGCTCTGCATGATCACGTCGTTATCGACGATGGCCACTACCTTATCCAGTTCTTGAACCGCAGCGTGCGCCGATGCGGTACCCAGGAACAGTGCGCCCAGCACTAGCGGGCGCAGACAATCAGAAAGCTTGGTCTTCACGTTCACGATAACCTTCAATGCCTTTGTCGAGGAAGCTCTCTACCTTGGCGCCGGTCAGGCCGCCGAGTCCTTTGAGGACGATCTGGAAGAAGAGCCCGTGGTCACCCTTTTCGTTAAGCGGGGCGATCTGGCTGTATTCGTCGTTGGAAACCCAGTAACGGTTGATGACGCGCAGTTTCCAGCAGCAGTTGTCGTACTCGAAACCACCGAAGGCTTCCAGGGTACGGTTGCGAGCGTAGTCATACTGCCAGCGGGTGATCAGGTTCCACTGGGGAATGATCGGCCACATCATCGAGAAGTCGTGTTGTTGGATTTTGTAGTAATCCTTCACATAGTTATCTGCGCCCGGTGTGCCGTAGTCGCCACCAAACTGCCATTTGCCGGTCAGTTGGTTGTAGACGACCTGGTCATTACGATAGCGATAACCAACGTTGATGATTTTGTTCGGGTTGTCTTCCGGCTGGTAGTGAAGCATCGCGCTGCCGGAACGAGGGCTGTGTTCCTCGGTGTCCCAGTTGTAATCGGCAGTGGCGCGCCAGTCACGGTTGAAGCGGAACTCGTAGTCCAGGGCAACCGGCGAAACGTCGGACTGTGCATCGGCACGGTCAGCCGCCAGGATACCCGGCAGTTGAACCTCACGATCCTTGAAGTAAACCGCCTGGCCAACGGACACACGCTGACGTTCAAAGCCGTTTTCTTCGATCCAGCGGCTGGTCACGCCCAGCGAAAGTTTATTCTCGTCGCCGATCCGGTCAGTGCCGCTGAAGCGGTTGTCGCGGAACAACGAGGCATAGCTGAACGAGTATTCGCTGGTATCAAAGACCGGGATGTCGCTCTGGTCCTTGTCTGGCACATACAGGTAGAACGCGCGCGGCTCGAGAGTCTGGCGATACTCTTTGCCGAACCAGTTGGTGTTGCGGTCGAAATAGAGGCCGCTGTCGACGCTGGCGATTGGCACCGCGCGGTCTTGCGAGCTTTTGAAGGTGCCACCGGCATATTGAGTGCCGGCTGCGGCTGCCGCATTTTGACTCGCAATGATCTGGTTCTTGCCGGTGCTATCCAGATCAAGATCGTACTTGGTGTAAACGTACTTGAGCTTCGGCGTGATAAAACCGTAGGTCCAGTTCATCGGGTAGGCGACGGCTGGTGCCACGTTCAGGCGTGTACCGTTTGCACGGGTCAGGCCGCGGACGTAGGTGTCCAGGCGAGGCGACACAAATCCGTCCTGATCGGTGAACGTGCCATTTTCAAGGCTGCGTTCAAAGCGCACGGCTTCGGTCTCGTAGCTGAAGTTCAAGCCTCCCGGATGGTATGGCAGCTGACCATTGAAGGTGATCTGCGGCAACCGGTCATACGGCGTGATCTGGGAGATCGTCGCTAGCTGGTAAGCCTGGAGGTTCAGGCGCGCCTGGTAAGAGTCGCCCCGGTAGGTCACGGAACCCTGTTGATTGAGGGCATCCCGGCTTTCAACGCCTTCCTGGAACGACTTCAGATCCTGGAAGTAGTAAGGATCGCTGATGCGGGTGTAATCCACCTGGGTCGCTACACGCGAATCCAGCCCGCCCTTATGCTGCCAATTGAGCATATAGCGGGTTTTTTCGTAGTCGGTCTGTTTTTTGCGCTCGTCGTTGTCGTCGTTCAGGTACGCACCGCCGAACTGGCCTTCGCTGGATTTGGTGAGGTAGCGGAATTCGCCTTCCATCAACAAACCGCGCTTGGTCATGTATTGCGGGTACAACGTGGCGTCGTAGTTAGGCGCCAGGTTGAAGTAGTACGGCGTCACCAGGGTGAAGCCGGTTTCGCTGCCGGTGCTGAAGCTTGGCGGCAGGAAGCCTGATTGACGACGGTCGTCGATCGGGAAATAGATGTAAGGGGTATAGAGGATCGGGATGTTCTTGACCCGCAACGTCGCGTTGGTGGCGGTACCGAAGCCGGTGGCCGGGTTCAACGTGATGTTGTTGCCCCTGAGCTGCCAGGCGTTGCTGTCTGGCTCGCAGGTAGTGTACGTACCGTCCTTGAGACGGATGATCGCGTTTTCGGCACGCTTGGCGTACAGCGCGTTACCGCGGATGCGCGATTTGTGCAGCACGTATTCGGCGTTGTCGATCTGGGCCGCGCCGGTATCGAGTTGCACTTCGGCATGGTCGCCCACGATCAGTGCACCGTTGTCGCGCAGACGGACCTTGCCGTTCAGCTCGCCACGGTTCTCGGCCTGGTACAGGCTGGCTTCTTCAGATTCCAACTGCATGCTGCCCTGGCGCATGACGACGTCACCGGCCAGGGTCGCGACTTGTTGTTCCTGCTCGTAACGCGAAGCCTTGGCACCGATGAAGGTGGGCGCATCGCTCTTGTTCGTCTTGTCGTTCATGCCAGGACGAGTCGGCTCGATGTACGCACCGCCGCAGTACGGGCCGGTTTCGGCCAGTTGCGCTGCGGTCAGCTTCTCGCGTGGTACCCAGTCCAGGTGGCTGTAATCGGCGCTGCGCGAGCGCAGGCCACGGCCCTTGGATTCGGTGACCAGTGCGGTCTTGGGCTCGGCCTCGGCGTTGCCGCCAGCATCGGTCTGCGCCGTGCTGTTGGCGGAGCTGATGGCAGCGCCATCATGCACCGGGCGCGGTGGTAGCGGGGCAGCGGCGGTTTTCGGCGCGCAATCCCAGGCACCCGAAGCAGAGACTGAGCAGTCATACTGTTCCGCGGCGACCACGAATGAGGTGGCGAAGGGTTGCAAGGCCAGCAGACTGCCGGTTACCAGCAACGGAAATTTTCTACGAAACGCGGGGGATTTCAATGCCATCTTATTAGTCCGGGCTTCCTGCGTGCCATCTGCCCGCGGTTTGGGCCGCACGCCTCTCGATGGTCTGAAAAAGATGCGTGATAATAAAGCATGCCCCGCTTGACGGCTAGCGCCGTCGGAGACCCTTGTAATGCCCGAGCAAGATCTACGTTTACAACAGCTGGAAGTCTGGCTGGATGAGCAGTTACCGATCCTTTTCAACGCTCAAGGCTGGGGTGCCGTACCCCCGGCTACATTGACCGCGGCCAGCAGCGACGCGAGTTTCAGGCGCTACTTCCGTTGGGAAGGCGGTGGCCGGACCTTCGTGGTAATGGACGCTCCACCCCCCCAGGAAAACTGCAAACCTTTCGTCGATATCGCACATTTGCTGGCAAAGTCAGGGATAAATGTTCCAAAAATTTACGCAGAAGATTTGCCGCGCGGCTTTCTTTTGCTCAATGACCTGGGCAGAAAAACCTATCTGGACGTGATTGACGACAAAAACGCCGATCAATTGTTCGCCGATGCCATCGACGCCTTGCTGGCCTTCCAGCAACTGCCAATGGATGCGCCGTTGCCCAGCTATGACCTTGCCTTGCTGCGCCGCGAGCTGGAATTGTTTCCAGAGTGGTACGTGCGCCGTCACTTGGGTATCGAACTGGATACGCAGCAGCAAGCGCTGTGGCAGCGTGTCAGTGATCACCTGATCGACAGCGCCCTGGCGCAGCCGAAAGTGTTGGTGCATCGCGACTATATGCCGCGCAACTTGATGATCAGCGAGCCCAACCCTGGCGTGCTGGATTTCCAGGATGCGGTCTACGGGCCGGTCACCTATGACATCACCTGCCTGTTCAAGGATGCCTTCCTCAGCTGGCCCAAGGCCCGTGTGCGGGAATGGCAGCGCGGCTATTGGGAGCGTGCGGGGCAACTGAACATCCCGGTGCAGGCGGATTTCGAAGAGTTCCTGCGTGCCAGCGACCTGATGGGCGTGCAGCGTCACCTCAAGGTCATCGGCATCTTCGCGCGCATTTGCCATCGCGATGGCAAGCCACGCTACCTGGCCGACGTGCCACGCTTCTTTGCTTATATAGAAGAGGTCTTGGCGGACCGTCCGGAGTTGAGTGAGCTGGGTGAGTTGCTCGCCAGCCTGCGCCAATCCGCCGGGGCGAGCGTATGAAGGCGATGATCCTGGCCGCCGGCAAGGGCGAGCGGATGCGCCCGCTGACCTTGCACACGCCCAAGCCACTGGTGCAGGCCGGCGGCAAGCGCCTGATCGAGTATCACCTGGAGGCGCTGGCCAAGGCTGGCCTCACCGATATCGTGATCAACCATGCGTGGCTCGGCCAGCAGATCGAAAGTTACCTGGGGGATGGCGCGCAATTTGGTTTGCGCATCCGTTACTCCCCCGAAGGCGAGCCGCTGGAAACCGGCGGGGGGATTTTCCAGGCGTTGCCGTTGCTGGGGGATGAACCCTTCCTGGTGGTCAATGGCGATATCTGGACCGACTACGACTTCACCCAGCTCAAGCAGCCGCTCAAGGGCCTGGCCCACCTGGTGATGGTCGACAATCCGGCCCATCATCCTTCGGGCGGTGATTTCTACCTGGATCAAGGTTTGCTTCATGATGCAGCGGCCGGTGCCGATAACCTGACCTTCAGTGGCATTTCAGTGCTCGACCCCAAGCTGTTCGCGGGTTGCAGCGCGGGTGCCTTCAAGCTGGCGCCGCTGCTGCGGGCAGCGATGGCCAAAGGTCTGGTAACGGGGGAGCACATGGCGGGACGCTGGATTGATGTCGGCACGTTGGAGCGCTTGGCGCAGGTCGAAACCCTGCTGACAGCGGGGCAGTAACATGCTGTGGCCAGGGACGCTGATCGGCGCCGGGGCTGGCTTTGCCATTGCCAGTATTCCGGGGGCCATGTTGGGTGCACTGTTGGGGCAGGCGCTGGACCGACGCCTGCAATTGCACAGTTGGGCGCAGCTGCGCGAGCGCCTGGGCGGGCGACCGGCGTTGCGCAATGACGAGTTGTTATTTGTGTTGCTGGGGCGTTTGGCCAAGAGCAATGGCCGGGTAGTGGATGGGCATATCCAGCAGGCGCGTCAGGAGATGCGCTCGCTCGACATGACCGACTCGGCCCAGCGCCGCGCGATTGCGGCGTTCAATCGCGGCAAGTCCGGCTCCGACCGTGTGCGCAGTTATCTGCGCGTGCTCAAGGCTCAACCCCATGCGGCGGAAGGCGTATTGCGCGCCTGTTGGCGCATGGTTTGGGCGGACGGCAAGGCGGATGACGCCGAGCGTGACCTGATCGACCTGTGGGGCAAGTGGCTTGGTTGGACGCCGCAACAGTTGCAGGCACTGGCGGCCGACTACACACCGGAGCGCAAGCCGCTGGTCAGTCGCGGTGCTACCTATCAGGACGCGCTGCGCTTGTTGGGGGTGACTGCCACTACCGAGCCATCGGTGATCAAGCGGGCCTATCGCCGCCTGCTCAGCCGCCATCACCCGGACAAGATCGCCGGCACCGGCGCGAGCCCCGCGCAAGTGCGTGAGGCTACCGAGCGCACTCGCGAATTGCACAATGCCTATACATTGATTCGCGAGCGGCGGGATTTTCGTTAGCTTTCACTCCTTCACGTTGATAACCCGCTCCCACAGGGGACCTGCGGTGTTCCCTCAGTCGGCGTTCGCCTGCGGGCTCAACCAGCCGCGAATCCTGCGATACAACTGCTCCTGCTCGGCAGCGCTGTTGCCAGGCAACGCTTTCAATGACACCTGCTTGTAACCGTCATTTTTCAAACGTTTGGCCGTCTGGGCGCGGGCCAGGGCGTTTTTGCGTGATGGGTCGGTGTCCTGGTAGAAGACATCGGCGGTCGGCAACTTCAGGCCGGGGGCCAGTTGTTGTACATCCGGATGCCGTCCGGTGGGCGTTTGCGCCGCGACCATGACGAACTTCTGCACCTGGGACGGTTGTTTTTCGCTCAAATACCGTGCGGCCCACCAGGCACCGGTGCCATGGCCGAGCAGCACCACGCTGCGCGCGCTTTGTGTTTGGGCGAACGCCACGGCGGCATCTATGCGGGCGAAGATGCGCGAAGCGTCGGTCTTGTCCTGCTCATCGGCACCCGGCACCACCGCCGGGTCGGTGCCTTCGGCTTCGGCGCTGGCGGCTTGCTCGATCGGTTTGTCGGCGGTGCTCGCTTCCTTGCTGCTGGTGTCGACAGTCGCCTTGGGCGCTTCCATCACACGCGGTGGCAGCGTATCCACGCTAACATCCGGTAACGACAGGCTGAGACTGCCCCAGTTGGCGTCCGGCAATTTGTGCCGCAACGGGCTGATTGCTTGCGGCCAGTCAGCATTTTCGCCAGCGCCGGGTACGATAATCACCACGCCTTCGGGCTCGGCGCTGTTGGCGGGTTTCCACAGGGCGAGGAAGGAATCGCTGCCGGCCTGCAATTGCTGCTGTTCTTGTTGTGGGATCTTGCGTTCGAGGGCGCTGGCTTCTGCTTGGCTGCGCTCGGGTAAAGGCTGGCGCTCGACGGGTTTTTCGGCGGCAGGTGCGGGTGGGTCAGCGGCCTGTACGGAAAAGGCGCTGGTAAAAAGCAGCGACAGGCACAATGCTGGCAATGCTGAACGGTGAAAAAAGGGCATCGTAAATTCCCGGCCAGAAGTGATTCCAGCAGCCTAATGGGTTGGTCAGTATTTGTCAGTGATGTGAGACGTGGATCATGGGTTTTCGCTGTCTGCTGGTTATCGGCTGTTTGTGCCTTGGCTTGATGGCAAATGCCGCCCCTGCGCCTGTCGCGCCCCAGGCACAGCTCAATGCGCAGCAACGCGATTGGCTGGCTCAGCACCCTGAGCTGCGGGTCGGACTGGTGTTGCAAGCACCCTACGCGCAATACGATCGGCGTTTGCAGCGGCTGTCCGGGGCGAATGTCGAGTTGATGCAATGGCTGGCCAAGGCGCTGAATATCGAGCTGACCTGGCGCAATTTCCCCAATCAGGAACAACTGGAAGCCGCCGTGCGCGAGGGCGAGGTGGACATTGCCCCAGGCCTGCAACAAACCCCGTCCGGTCTGCGCCTGTGGCTGTTCACCGACCCCTACATGCGCGTGCCGCAACACATCGTCGGCATCCGCGATGGCGGCGGTGCCGTGGAGCTGGAAAAACTCGATGAACAATCCCGCGTCGCTGTGCGCATGCCCAGCGCCGTGGCTGATTACCTGCGCAGCACTTATCCCGGCCTCAACCTGCAGGGCGTGCCGATGGAGCGCCAGGCCCTGCAATTGTTGGTGAGCCAGCAAGCGCGTTATGCGGTGGTGGATGAAGCGCAGTTGAGCCGCTTGTCCGGCGAGGCGGAGTTTGCCGGGCTGGCAGTGGTGGGCGATATCGGCCTGCCGCAATTGCTGCGGGTGGCCACGCGACGAGAATGGCCGGAACTGGCCGGCATCATGCAAAGCGCCTTGCGCGCCATCCCCGCTCGCGACTTGGACCAACTGCACAACCGCTGGCTGCAGCCCAAATACCCGCGCCTTACCGAGTCCCCGGGCCTGTGGCAAAACCTCAGTCTGTTGCTGGGCCTGTTGCTGCTCGCCAGCCTGGCCGTGGTGTTCTGGCAACGCCGCCAGCAACGGGTGCTGGAACACGGCTTGTTGGCCGCACGGGAAGAAAGCGCCGCCCGTGCCGCCGGTGCCGAGGCCCTAAGGCTGACACAGTTTTCCATCGACCAGAGCACCGTCGGCATCCTCTGGGTCAACTGGGACAGCCATGTGCGCTACGCCAATCACGCGGCCGAAAGCATGCTCGGCTACGGCCCCGGTGCGCTGATCGAGCGGCCGCTCGCCGACCTTGATCCGAGCCTGGACATGGACCGTTGGCTCAACCTCTGGAAACGTGCACGGGCCAGTGAAGAAGGGCCGCAGAACTTCGCTACCGATTGTCGGCGAGCCGATGGCAGCATCCTGCCAACCAATGTGTCCTTGAGTTTCCTGCGTTTTGCCGAAGCTGAATACCTGGTGGTCTACCTCAACGATGTCAGCGAACTGAGGCGGACGTTGGCCGCGTTGCTGCAAAGCGAAGCGCAACTGCGCGAACTGTCCGCCCACCTGGAAACCGTACGCGAAGAAGAAAAAGCCCGTATCGCCCGCGAAGTGCACGACGAGCTCGGGCAAATGCTCACCGTGCTCAAGCTCGAAACCTCTATGTGCGAGTTGGCCTATGCGCAACTCGACCCCGGTTTGCACGAGCGCTTGAACAGCATGAAGCGCTTGATCGCCCAGCTGTTCCAGTTGGTGCGGGACGTGGCGACGGCATTGCGCCCGCCGATTCTGGATGCGGGCATCGCCTCGGCCATTGAATGGCAAGCGCGGCGCTTTGAAGCGCGTACGCACATTCCCTGTCTGGTGCAGGTTCCGGATAATCTGCCGATCCTCAGCGATGCCAAGGCCATTGGCTTGTTCCGCATCCTGCAGGAGGCGCTGACCAATGTGATGCGCCATGCCCAGGCGCATACTGTCGAATTGACCCTTGCCCTGGAAGGCACGGATTTGCGCCTGACCATCAGCGATGATGGCGTCGGCTTCGTCCAGGCCCAGGGCCGCCCGGTGTCGTTTGGCCTGGTAGGCATGCGCGAGCGCGTGCTGATCATGGGTGGGCAATTGAGCCTGGACAGCGAGTTGGGGGAGGGCACCACCCTGAGTGTCACGGTGCCGCTGGATGCATAACACCAAGAGGAAGTCCCTGTGATCCGCGTACTGGTAGCCGAAGACCACACCATCGTTCGTGAAGGCATCAAGCAATTGATTGGCCTGGCCAAAGACCTGTTGGTGGTGGGGGAGGCCAGCAATGGCGAGCAATTGCTGGAGACCCTGCGCCACGTGCCCTGCGAGGTGGTGTTGCTGGACATCTCGATGCCCGGCGTCAACGGCCTGGAAGCGATTGCGCGGATCCGTGCGCTGAACAATCCGCCGGCAATCCTGGTGCTGTCGATGCACGACGAAGCGCAAATGGCCGCCCGCGCCTTGAAGGTCGGCGCCGCCGGTTACGCCACCAAGGACAGCGACCCGGCGCTGTTGCTCACGGCGATTCGCAAGGTGGCGGCCGGCGGGCGTTACATCGACCCGGACCTGGCCGACCGGATGGTCTTCGAAGTCGGCCTCACCGATGCCCGCCCGTTGCATTCATTACTGTCCGAGCGCGAGTTCTCGGTGTTCGAGCGCCTGGCTCAGGGCGCCAACGTCAACGACATCGCCCAGCAACTGGCGCTGAGCAGCAAGACCATCAGCACCCACAAGGCGCGACTGATGCAAAAGCTCAATATCACGTCCCTGGCGGAGTTGGTGAAGTACGCCATGGAACACAAGCTGCTCTAGCCACATACCTGATAACGACACCGCGAAAACCCCGCCGAGCCCATTCTTGCCGCTTGCAGCTCGCCACTTGTCGCTGCACCGTCCCGTGCGCGCCATCCGTGTAGGGCAATCCCTACCCCAAACCTTCCATCCGGCTGATGCAATTCTCTCCTGGCCCCCGATTTCCGGGGCCTTGCGGCTGGACTACGCTTGTCTCACAGCAGTCCAAAACAAAAAGGTGCGGGTATGAGCGAGGTGGATTCAAATGATGTGCTGGTCAGCTTTCGTGGCGTGCAGAAGAGCTACGACGGCGAGAACCTGATCGTCAAAGACCTCAACCTGGAGATTCGCAAGGGCGAGTTCCTTACCCTGCTCGGGCCTTCCGGTTCGGGCAAGACCACCAGCCTGATGATGCTTGCCGGCTTTGAAACGCCGACGGCCGGCGAAATCCAGCTGGCCGGGCGCGCCATCAACAACGTGCCGCCGCATAAGCGCGACATCGGCATGGTGTTTCAGAACTATGCGCTGTTTCCGCACATGACCGTGGCCGAGAACCTGGCGTTCCCGCTGTCGGTGCGGGGCTTGAGCAAGACCGATATCAGCGAGCGGGTCAAACGGGTGCTGAGCATGGTCCAGCTCGATGCTTTCGCCCAGCGCTACCCGGCGCAACTCTCTGGCGGCCAGCAACAGCGCGTGGCATTGGCCCGCGCGCTGGTGTTCGAACCACAGCTGGTGCTGATGGACGAACCCCTCGGCGCCCTCGACAAGCAACTGCGTGAACACATGCAGATGGAGATCAAGCACCTGCACCAGCGCCTCGGCGTGACCGTGGTGTATGTGACCCACGACCAGGGCGAGGCGCTGACCATGTCTGACCGCGTGGCGGTGTTCCATCAGGGTGAAATCCAGCAGATCGCCGCGCCGCGAACCCTCTACGAAGAACCGAAGAACACCTTCGTCGCCAACTTCATCGGCGAGAACAACCGGCTCAATGGCCGCTTGCACAGCCATACCGGCGAGCGCTGCGTGGTGGAGCTGGCGCGCGGTGAGAAGGTCGAGGCGCTGGCGGTGAATGTCGGCCAGGTCGGCGGCCCGGTGACCCTGTCGGTACGCCCGGAGCGCGTCAGCCTCAATGGTTCCAGCGAATCTTGCGTCAACCGCTTCTCCGGGCGCGTGGCCGAATTCATCTACCTGGGCGATCACGTGCGCGTGCGCCTGGAAGTCTGCGGCAAGGCCGATTTTTTTGTGAAACAACCGATTGCCGAGCTGGACCCAGCCCTGGCGGTTGGCGACGTGGTACCGATTGGCTGGCAAGTCGAGCACGTTCGCGCACTCGACCCACTTCTAGAGGCGAATTGATCGCCCCCTGGCTTCACCAACCCTGCACGTGGAGAGAACAACAATGTTGAGATCCCTGAAGTATTC
Source organism: Pseudomonas sp. MYb541 (assembly GCF_037479595.1). Classification (NCBI taxonomy): domain Bacteria; kingdom Pseudomonadati; phylum Pseudomonadota; class Gammaproteobacteria; order Pseudomonadales; family Pseudomonadaceae; genus Pseudomonas; species Pseudomonas sp. MYb541. The sequence goes on from NZ_JBBGYS010000009.1 coordinate 128,120, forward strand.
CGCCCTGGCTTTGGGCTTGATGGGCGCGACACAGGCCATGGCAGGCCCGGACCTGACGGTCGTGTCCTTTGGCGGCGCGAACAAGGCGGCCCAGGTCAAAGCCTTCTACGCACCATGGGAAAGCGCGGGCAACGGCAAGATCGTCGCCGGTGAGTACAACGGTGAAATGGCCAAGGTCAAAGCCATGGTCGACACCAAGAGCGTGTCCTGGGACCTGGTGGAAGTGGAATCGCCGGAGCTGTCCCGTGGCTGCGATGAAGACATGTTCGAGCCACTGGACCCGAAACTGTTCGGCAACAGCGCCGACTACGTGAAGGGCGCGATCCAGCCGTGCGGCGTGGGCTTCTTCGTCTGGTCCACCGTGCTCGCCTACAACGCGGACAAGTTGGCCAGCGCGCCGACCAGTTGGGCGGATTTCTGGGACACCAAGAAATTCCCGGGCAAGCGCGGCCTGCGTAAAGGCGCCAAGTACACCCTGGAATTCGCACTGATGGCCGACGGCGTCGCGCCGAAGGACGTTTACAAAGTGCTGGCCGGCAAAGATGGCCAGGACCGCGCGTTCAAGAAACTCGACGAGCTCAAGCCATCGATCCAGTGGTGGGAAGCGGGTGCACAGCCGCCGCAATACCTGGCTTCGGGCGACGTGGTGATGAGTTCGGCCTACAACGGCCGCATCGCCGCCGTGCAGAAAGAAAGCAACCTGAAAGTGGTGTGGAACGGCGGCATCTACGACTTTGACGCGTGGGCGATTCCTAAAGGCCTGGCGAAAGACCGTGCTGAAGCGGCGAAGAAATTCATCGCCTTCTCGGTGCAACCACAGCAGCAGAAGACCTACTCGGAAAACATCGCCTACGGCCCGGCCAACACCCAAGCCGTGCCGTTGCTGGCCAAGGACATCCTCAAAGACATGCCGACCACCCCGGAAAACATCGCCAACCAGGTGCAGATCGACGTGAGCTTCTGGGCGGATAACGGTGAGCAGTTGGAGCAGCGCTTCAACTCGTGGGCGGCCAAGTAACACCGCATAACCCTCGGGCGAAACCGGCTCATGTAGGGGCTGGCTTGCCTGCGATGCAGACACCTCGGTGCAACTGATGCACCGAGGCGATGCCATCGCAGGCAAGCCAGCTCCCACAGGGACCGTGTTGACCAAGGTCCCAACCGTAGATTTTCGGAGTTTGCCATGGCCATCGCCGTTCCCTCGAACGAGGTCAACAGCCCCACCCTCAAGCAGCGCCTGGCGCGTGCCGAGCGGCTCAATCGCTGGAAGGCCCAAGCCTTGATCGCGCCGCTGGTGCTGTTCTTGCTGCTGGTGTTCCTGGTGCCGATTGTTGCGCTGCTGTTCAAAAGCGTCGGCAACCCGGAAGTGGTGGGCGGTTTACCGCGTACCGTGGTGGCGGTGACGGCATGGGATGGCCGGGGCTTGCCGGGCGAGCCGGTGTACCAGGCCCTCAGTGAGGACTTGGGCGAGGCCCGTCAAAATCAGACCTTGGGCGATCTGTCCAAACGCTTGAACATGGAACTGGCCGGCTACCGCAGCCTGCTGACCAAAACTGCGCGGGCGCTGCCCTTCAGCGAAGCGCCCGCCTCCTATAAAGAAGCGCTGGAAAGCCTCGATGAACGTTGGGGTGACCCGGCGTACTGGCAGGCGATCCGGCGCAATACCAGCAGCCTGACGCCGTTCTACCTGCTGGCGGCGGTCGATCACCGCATCGATGACCTCGGTGAAGTGGCGCCGGCCACGCCGGACCAGGCGATCTATCTGGATATTTTCGCCCGGACCTTCTGGATGGGCCTGGTGATCACTGCGGTCTGCCTGCTGTTGGCCTATCCGCTAGCGTACCTACTGGCCAATCTGCCGGCACGCAAAAGCAACCTGCTGATGATCCTGGTGTTGCTGCCGTTCTGGACCTCAATCCTGGTGCGAGTCGCCGCGTGGATCGTGCTGCTGCAATCTGGCGGCCTGATCAACAGCGCACTGATGGGCATGGGCCTGATCGATAAGCCGCTGGAGCTGGTGTTCAATCGGACCGGCGTCTACATCTCCATGGTGCACATCTTGCTGCCGTTCATGATCCTGCCGATCTACAGCGTGATGAAGGGCATCTCGCCCACCTACATGCGCGCGGCGATTTCCCTGGGCTGTCACCCATTCACCAGCTTCTGGCGCGTGTACTTCCCGCAGACCTACGCCGGTGTCGGGGCCGGTTGCCTGTTGGTGTTCATCCTGGCGATTGGTTACTACATCACCCCGGCGCTGCTGGGCAGCCCGAACGACCAGATGGTCAGCTACTTCGTGGCGTTCTACACCAACACCAGCATCAACTGGGGCATGGCCACGGCGTTGGGCGGCTTGCTGCTGCTGGCCACCGTGGTGCTGTACCTGATCTACAACCGGCTGGTGGGCGCCAGCCGCCTGCGCCTGAGCTGAGGAGACCTTGTGATGCTGAGCCCTTATATGTCGCCCGTTGAGCGGGTGTGGTTCTACAGCTTGCGGATCCTCTGCGGCTTGATCCTGTTGTTTTTGATTCTGCCGGTGCTGGTGATCATCCCGCTGTCGTTCAACAGCGGCAGTTTCCTGGTGTACCCGCTGCAAGGCTTTTCGCTGCATTGGTATCAGGACTTCTTCGCCTCCGCCGAGTGGATGCGGGCGCTGAAGAACAGCATTATCGTTGCCCCTGCGGCCACGGTGCTGGCGATGGTATTCGGCACCTTGGCGGCGATCGGCCTGACCCGCGGCAACTTCCCCGGCAAGGCATTGGTCATGGCGCTGGTGATTTCACCCATGGTGGTGCCGGTGGTGATCATCGGCGTGGCCAGCTACCTGTTCTTTGCGCCGTTGGGCCTGGGCAACAGTTTCTTCTCGCTGATCGTGGTGCATGCGGTGCTGGGTGTGCCGTTTGTGATCATCACCGTGTCGGCGACGTTGCAGGGGTTCAACCATAACCTGGTGCGGGCGGCGGCCAGTCTCGGCGCCTCGCCATTGACTGCATTTCGCCGAGTGACCTTGCCGTTGATCGCGCCGGGGGTGATTTCCGGGGCGCTGTTTGCTTTCTCCACTTCGTTTGACGAGGTGGTAGTAACGCTGTTTCTCGCCGGCCCCGAGCAAGCGACCCTGCCACGCCAGATGTTCAGCGGCATCCGCGAAAACCTCAGCCCGACGATTGCGGCGGCGGCGACTCTGTTGATTGCCTTCTCGGTGTTGCTGTTGCTGACCCTGGAATGGTTGCGTGGCCGTAGCGAGAAACTGCGTACCGCCCAGGTCTGAGTGGGTAAACGCGATCACCTGTGGGAGCTGGCTTGCCTGCGATTGCATCGCCGCGGTTTGCCTGTCACACCGAGTCGCCTGAATCGCAGGCAAGCCAGCTCCCACATAAACCGTGCCCGCGTTGAGTCACCTGACCATTCAGACCCTGAATGCTGGGCAACCCAAAATCCCGAGCTACTCTTGTGCCAGCCCATCACTTAATAAGAGGCCGCGCACATGAGTACTTCCTCATTCAAGATCGCCCACAAACTGCTGACCGGCGCTGGCGCCATCGAACAACTGGCCTTTGAACTGACCCGCCTGGATGTGGACAACCCGCTGATCGTCACCGACGCAGCGCTGGTCAAGTCCGGCACCGTGGCGCTGGCACTCGAACATCTTGGCGAGCGCACCTACGAGATTTTCGACCGGGTGTTACCCGACCCGGAAATCGCCATTGTGGAAGACTGCATGCGCGTTTACCGCGAGGGCGGGCACGACGGCCTGATCGGCGTGGGCGGCGGCAGTGCCATCGATATCGCCAAAAGTGTTGCGGCGTATGCCGGCTACCACGGCGCGCTGGCCGACTTGTTCGGCGTCGACCAGGTGCCACGCAAAGGCCCGCCGCTGATCGCTATCCCCACCACCGCCGGCACCGGCTCGGAGGTGACCAATGTTGCGATTCTCTCCGACAAGGCCGCGCAACTGAAAAGGGGCATTGTCAGCGATTACCTGCTGCCGGACGTTGCGCTGATCAGCCCGCAAATGACCCTGACCTGCCCGCGCAGCGTCACCGCCGCCAGTGGCGTGGACGCGCTGGTGCACGCCATCGAGTCCTACTTGTCGCTGAACGCCTCGCCGATCACCGACGCCTTGGCCATCGGCGCCATCAAGCTGATCGCCAGTGCATTGCCCAAGGCCTACGCCAACCCGGCCAACCTGCAGGCCCGCGACGACATGGCCACCGCCAGCCTGATGGCCGGCATGGCGTTCGGGAATGCGGGAGTCGGCGCGGTGCACGCGTTGGCTTATCCATTGGGTGGGCGGTTCAATATCGCCCATGGCGTGAGCAATGCGCTGCTGCTGCCCTATGTGATGCACTGGAACAAGCTGGCCTGCGTGGAGCGCATGCAGGAGATTGCGCAGGCGATGGGCGTGAATATCACCGGCTTGAGCGTCAACGATGCCGCCGACCAGGCCGTTGAGGCGATGACGCGACTGTGTGCCGCAGTGGAGATCCCGGCGGGCTTGCGCAGTTTCGGGGTGCCCGAGGACGCGATCCCAGCCATGGCGGTAGAAGCGGCGGGTATTGAGCGCTTGATGCGCAACAATCCACGCAAGCTCAGCGCGGTCGATATCGAGAAAATCTACCGGGCCGCTTACTAACCGTTGAGTTAGGTCACGGTGCGCGCGGCAAAGCATGAGGTATACAATGCGCGCCATCGTGATTTAGCTCAAAAAAGGTGCGTCATGCAGCCCTTCGTCATTGCTCCATCGATTCTCTCCGCCGACTTTGCCCGCCTGGGTGAGGAAGTGGACAAGGTATTGGCCGCCGGTGCCGACTTCGTGCACTTCGACGTCATGGACAACCACTACGTACCCAACCTGACCATCGGCCCGATGGTCTGCGCTGCGCTGCGCAAGTACGGCATCACTGCGCCGATCGATGCACACCTGATGGTCAGCCCGGTGGATCGCATCATCGGCGACTTCGTCGACGCCGGCGCCACCTACATCACCTTCCACCCGGAAGCCTCGCTGCACGTCGACCGCACCCTGCAACTGATCCACGAAGGTGGTTGCAAGGCGGGCCTGGTGTTCAACCCGGCCACTCCGTTGAGCGTGCTTGAGTACGTGATGGACAAGGTCGACATGATCCTGCTGATGAGCGTCAACCCAGGCTTCGGCGGCCAGAAGTTCATCCCCGGCACGCTGAACAAGCTGCGTGAAGCCCGTGCGCTGATCGATGCCTCCGGCCGCGATATCCGCCTGGAAATCGACGGTGGGGTCAACGTCAACAATATTCGTGAAATCGCCGCCGCTGGCGCCGACACCTTTGTGGCCGGCTCGGCGATCTTCAACGCGCCGGACTACCAGGAAGTCATCGACAAGATGCGTGCCGAGCTGGCGCTGGCGCGTCCATGAGCGGCTTTGAGCAGCTGTTCCCCGGCAAATTGCCACGGCTGGTGATGTTCGATCTGGACGGCACCTTGATCGACTCGGTGCCCGACCTGGCGGCGGCGGTGGACGAAATGCTGCTCAAACTGGGGCGCAAGCCGGCCGGGATCGAGTCAGTGCGCGAATGGGTCGGTAACGGCGTGCAGATGCTGGTGCGCCGGGCCTTGGCCAACAACATCGATGCTGAAGGTGTCGATGATGTGGAGGCCGAGCATGCGCTGGAACTGTTCAACGCCGCCTATGAAGATGGCCATGAACTGACCGTGGTCTACCCCGGCGTGCGCGACACCCTCAAGTGGCTGAGCAAGCAGGGCGTGGAAATGGCCCTGATCACCAACAAGCCGGAGCGCTTCGTCGCGCCATTGTTGGACCAGATGAAAATCGGCCGGTATTTCCGCTGGATCATCGGTGGCGATACCCTGCCGCAGAAAAAACCCGACCCGGCGGCGCTGTTTTTCGTGATGAAAATGGCCAATATCCCGGCCTCGCAGTCGTTGTTTGTCGGCGATTCACGCAGTGATGTGCTGGCGGCAAAGGCCGCGGGCGTGCAGTGCGTGGCCCTCAGCTACGGCTATAACCATGGTCGGCCGATCGCCGAAGAGTCGCCTTCATTGGTGATTGATGACCTGCGCCTGTTAATCCCCGGTTGCTTGGGAGCTGGCGCTGAGATAACGTTGCCCGATACCGATCCGTCCCCTTCTGGAAATTCCATCGTGGTGGTCACTCGCAAACTCTGGATGAAAGTCATCAAGGCCCTGGCCCGCTGGCGTTGGCGCGCCTGACTGATCCTGGCCGCACTCTGCGGCGCGTTTGCATACCTGACTGTTAGACCCTCAAGCCACGAGGCATATCATGACCCGCGAAGAATTCCTGCGTTTGGCCGCTGCCGGCTATAACCGCATCCCCCTGGCCTGCGAAACCCTGGCCGACTTCGACACGCCGCTGTCGATCTACCTGAAACTGGCCGACGAGCCTAACTCCTACCTGCTCGAGTCCGTACAGGGCGGCGAGAAGTGGGGGCGTTACTCGATCATCGGCCTGCCGTGCCGCACGGTGCTGCGGGTACACGACCATCATGTGAGCATTACCCATGATGGCGTCGAGATCGAAAGTCACGACGTAGAAGATCCGCTGGCGTTCGTCGAAGCGTTCAAGGCGCGCTACAACGTGCCGACCATTGCTGGCCTGCCGCGTTTCAACGGCGGCCTGGTGGGTTACTTCGGTTATGACTGCGTGCGTTATGTGGAAAAACGCTTGGGCAAATGCCCGAACCCGGATCCGCTGGGCGTGCCGGACATTCTGCTGATGGTTTCCGATGCCGTGGTGGTGTTCGATAACCTTGCCGGCAAGATGCACGCGATCGTACTCGCCGATCCATCCCAGGAGGACGCGTTCGAGCAAGGCGGCGCCAGCCTCGAAGCCCTGTTGGAAAAACTGCGCCAGCCGATCACCCCGCGTCGCGGCCTGGACCTCAGCCGTCCGCCGGCGGCCGATCCGATCTTTCGTTCAAGCTTTACCCAGGATGACTACGAGCGCGCCGTCGATACCATCAAGGAATACATCCTTGCGGGTGACTGCATGCAGGTGGTGCCGTCGCAGCGTATGTCCATCGATTTCAAGGCCGCGCCGATCGATCTGTACCGCGCGCTGCGTTGCTTCAACCCCACGCCGTACATGTACTTCTTCAACTTTGGCGACTTCCACGTGGTGGGCAGTTCGCCGGAAGTGCTGGTGCGTGTCGAAGACAACCTGATCACCGTGCGCCCGATTGCCGGCACCCGCCCACGCGGTGCGACCGAAGAAGCCGACCTGGCGCTCGAAGAAGACCTGTTGAGCGACGACAAGGAAATCGCCGAGCACCTGATGCTCATCGACCTGGGCCGCAACGATACCGGGCGTGTCTCGGAAATCGGTTCGGTGAAGCTCACCGAGAAAATGGTGATCGAGCGTTATTCGAATGTGATGCACATTGTGTCCAACGTCACCGGCGAGCTGAAAGCCGGCTTGACTGCAATGGACGCGCTGCGCGCGATTCTGCCGGCGGGCACCTTGTCGGGTGCGCCGAAGATCCGCGCGATGGAAATCATCGACGAACTGGAGCCGGTCAAGCGCGGTGTGTATGGCGGCGCCGTGGGTTATTTCGCCTGGAACGGCAACATGGACACGGCCATTGCGATCCGCACGGCCGTGATCAAGGACGGGGAGCTGCACGTGCAGGCCGGTGGCGGGATTGTCGCCGACTCGGTGCCGGCCCTCGAATGGGAAGAAACCCTGAACAAGCGCCGCGCGATGTTCCGCGCCGTTGCGCTGGCTGAACAGACCCCCAATTCCTGAGGTTTCCCCATGTTGCTGATGATTGATAACTACGATTCCTTTACCTACAACGTTGTGCAGTACCTGGGTGAGCTGGGTGCCGAGGTCAAGGTGGTGCGCAACGACGAAATGACTGTGGCCGAGATCGCTGCCCTGAACCCGGAGCGCATCGTGGTTTCGCCAGGCCCGTGCACGCCGACCGAGGCGGGCATCTCCCTGGAGGCGATCCAGTATTTCGCCGGCAAATTGCCGATCCTGGGCGTGTGCCTGGGCCATCAGTCCATCGGCCAGGCCTTTGGTGGTGACGTGGTGCGCGCGCGACAGGTGATGCACGGCAAGACCAGCCCGGTGTTCCATAGAGATGCAGGCGTGTTTCATGGCCTCAACCTGCCGGTGACCGTGACCCGCTACCACTCGCTGGTGGTCAAGCGCGAAACCCTGCCGGAATGCCTGGAGCTGACCGCCTGGACCCAACTTGAAGATGGCTCGGTCGATGAAATCATGGGCCTGCGCCACAAGACATTGAATATTGAAGGGGTGCAATTCCACCCTGAATCGATCCTGACCGAGCAGGGCTACGAGCTGTTCGCCAACTTTCTCAAGCAGAGCGGCGGCACGCGCTAAGGACTTTCCATGGATATCAAGACTGCCCTGAGCCGTATCGTCGGCCACCTGGACCTGAGCACCGCTGAAATGAGCGATGTGATGCGCGAAATCATGACCGGTCAATGCACCGACGCGCAGATTGGCGCGTTCATGATGGCTATGCGCATGAAGAGCGAAAGCATCGACGAGATTGTCGGCGCCGTATCGGTGATGCGCGAGTTGGCGGACAAGGTCGAGCTCAAGACCCTCGACGGCGTGGTCGATGTGGTCGGCACTGGCGGTGACGGTGCGAACATCTTCAACGTGTCGACGGCTTCTTCGTTTGTGGTCGCGGCGGCGGGTTGCACCGTGGCCAAGCACGGTAACCGCGCAGTGTCCGGCAAGAGCGGCAGCGCCGACCTGCTGGAGGCGGCCGGGATCTACCTGAACCTGACGCCGGTACAAGTGGCGCGTTGCATCGACAGCGTCGGCATCGGCTTCATGTTTGCCCAATCCCATCATGGTGCGATGAAGCACGCCGCTGGCCCGCGCAAGGACCTCGGCCTGCGCACCTTGTTCAACATGCTCGGCCCGCTTACGAATCCGGCCGGTGTGAAACACCAGGTGGTGGGTGTGTTCAGCCAGGCGCTGTGCCGGCCATTGGCCGAAGTACTGCAACGCCTGGGCAGCAAGCATGTGTTGGTGGTGCATTCCAAGGACGGCCTGGACGAATTCAGCCTGGCGGCACCGACTTTCGTGGCAGAGCTGAAAAATGACCAGGTCACCGAGTATTGGGTCGAGCCGGAAGACCTGGGCATGAAGAGCCAGAGCCTGCACGGCTTGGCGGTAGAAAGCCCGGCGGCCTCCCTGGAGTTGATTCGCGATGCCCTGGGGCGTCGCAAGACCGAGAACGGTCAAAAAGCTGCCGAGATGATAGTGTTGAATGCAGGTGCTGCGCTGTATGCGGCGGACCACGCCTACAGTCTTAAAGAAGGTGTTGCCTTGGCCCACGATGCGCTGCACACCGGTCTGGCTCGCGAGAAGCTCGAAGAGCTGGGAGCATTCACCGCGGTATTCAAGATGGAGAATGAAGGATGAGTGTGCCGACCGTTCTGGAAAAGATCCTGGCCCGCAAGGCTGAAGAAGTGGCTGAGCGCCGTGCTCGCGTGAGCTTGGCCGAGCTGGAAGCCCAGGCGAAGATCGCCGATGCGCCGCGTGGCTTTGCCAATGCGCTGATCGCCCAGGCCAAGCTCAAGCAGCCCGCCGTCATTGCTGAAATCAAGAAAGCTTCGCCGAGCAAGGGCGTGATTCGTGAGATCTTCATTCCTGAAGAGATCGCCAAGAGCTATGAGAAGGGCGGGGCGACCTGCCTGTCCGTACTGACCGATATCGACTACTTCCAGGGTTCTGACCTGTTCCTGCAGCAGGCCCGCGCCGCGTGCAAGTTGCCGGTGATCCGCAAGGATTTCATGGTCGACCCGTATCAGATTGTCGAAGCTCGTGCCCTGGGCGCCGACTGTGTGCTGTTGATCGTCTCCGCCCTGGATGACGTGAAGATGGCCGAACTGGCGGCCGTGGCCAAAAGCGTTGGGCTGGATGTGCTGGTGGAGGTGCACGACGGTGACGAACTGGAACGCGCCCTGAAAACCCTCGACACACCGCTGGTGGGGGTCAACAACCGTAACCTGCACACCTTCGAAGTCAGCCTGGAAAACACCCTCGACCTGCTGCCGCGCATTCCGCGCGACCGTTTGGTGATTACCGAGAGTGGCATCGTCAACCGTGCCGATGTGGAGTTGATGGAGATCAGTGGCGTGTATTCGTTCCTGGTGGGCGAGACCTTCATGCGTGCCGAGAACCCGGGAGCTGAATTGCAGCGCCTGTTCTTCCCGGAGCGTGGTGTGGCGGTCAGCGGTTCGACACTGGATTGATGCTGATGCAGCCGTTGGCGATGACCGTCGAAGCAGGGCTTGCCGCCGAGCAAGACCTGCTGGCGGCTGTTTGCGCGGGTGAGCGGGAATATGGGTTGCTGTTCTGGCAACCCAGCGACCAAGCCTTGGTCATGCCACGTCGTTTGAGCCGCTTGCCGGCATTTGAGACCGCCAGCCAGGTTTCCGCGCATGCCGGTTGGCCGGTATTGTTGCGTGAAACCGGTGGAGAACCGGTGCCGCAGTCGAATGCGACGGTCAACATCGCCCTGGTCTATGCTCCGCCGCGCAGTGAAGGCGATCAGAACCGTATCGAAACCGGTTATTTGCGTTTATGCCAACCGATCTGCGACTTGCTGATCGAGTTGGGAGGCGATGCGTCCGTTGGTGAAATCGACGGTGCGTTTTGCGACGGTCGCTACAACGTCAACCTTAACGGCCGAAAAATGGTCGGCACGGCCCAGCGCTGGCGACAAAGTGGTGGTCGCCCGGTGGGGTTGGTGCACGGTGCGCTGTTGCTGGAAAACGATCGCGAAGAGCTGATCGCGGCGGTCAATCGCTTCAATGAAGCTTGCGGCCTCGACCAGCGGGTGCGTGCCGACAGCCATATTGCCCTGCACGAAGCCTTTCCGGCACCGAATGCGCTCAGCCGGCTGGACGCCCTGTACCGTCAAATGCTGGCCAGCTTCCTGCCGGTTTAGCGGGTACCGAACACCACCATCGTCTTGCCTTTGACGTGCACCAGGTTGCGTTCTTCCAGGTCCTTGAGCACGCGACCGACCATCTCCCGCGAACAGCCGACAATGCGCCCGATTTCCTGGCGTGTGACCTTGATCTGCATGCCATCGGGGTGCGTCATGGCGTCGGGTTGTTTGCACAGTTCCAGCAGGCAGCGCGCGACGCGGCCAGTGACGTCGAAGAAGGCCAGGTCGCCGACCTTGCGCGTGGTGTCGCGCAGACGCTGGGCAATCTGGCCGCTCAGGGCGTAAAGAATGTCGGGATCGTACTGGGCCAGTTCGCGGAACTTGGCGTAGCTGATCTCGGCCACGTCGCATTCGACCTTGGCGCGCACCCAGGCGCTGCGTTCCTGTTCCTTGCCGGCTTGTTCGAACAGCCCCAACTCCCCAAAAAAATCCCCGGTGTTCAGGTAGGCGATGATCATTTCGCGGCCGTCTTCATCCTCGATCAGGATGGTGACCGAGCCTTTGATAATGAAGAACAGCGTTTCGGAGCGTTCGCCGGCGCAGATGATGTTGTGCTTGGCCGGGTAGCGGCGGCGCTGGCAATGCATCAACAGTTTGTCGAGATTCTTGATTTTGGGTATGGGAGTAAGGGCAACCATGGTTGTATCCCGAAAAGACTGCGCTAAATAGTTTGAGTTGTTGTATTCATCGGGTATCGGCACTGATACGCGCTGTATAAAGGGTGGCATTACGCCATCGATTTGGCGTCAGCTTAACAGACACATTCTGACTCGATTAGCCAATTTTCCGCGCAAAGCCTGCTATTGATCGCTTTTGTTGCAAACGCTGACGCAGGCGGGCCCTGTGCTAAGCTGGCGACCCTTTTTTAGCAGTGGAGTCTGGGCGATGAAGGCACGCATCCAATGGGCGGGCGAAGCCATGTTCCTCGGTGAGTCGGGCAGTGGCCATGTGGTGGTCATGGATGGCCCGCCGGAAGCCGGTGGCCGTAACCTGGGCGTACGCCCGATGGAAATGCTCCTGCTGGGCGTAGGCGGTTGCAGCAATTTCGACGTGGTCAGCATCCTGAAGAAATCCCGCCAGGCCGTGGAAAGCTGCGAAGCCTTCCTGGAAGCCGAGCGTGCCACTGAAGACCCCAAGGTATTCACCAAAATCCACATGCATTTCGTGGTGAAGGGCCGGGCGCTGAAAGAAGCCCAGGTCAAGCGTGCTATCGAGCTGTCGGCCGAGAAGTATTGCTCGGCGTCGATCATGCTCGGCGCGGCCGGTGTGGCCATCACCCACGATTACGAAATCATCGAGTTGGGTTGATCACTCAATCGGCGGGCAAAAAGAAAGGGCGCTGTGATAGCGCCCTTTTTTCGGTTCGATGCATTCAAATTCTATAGGTGCTTTTGGTCATGACTTTGGCCAAGAGACTCATGCCGAACCGCACCGGCGCCGGAAACCGGAAACCGCCCGCATCCAGCGCGCTTTCCGCGTGGTGTTCTTCATCGATGCGCATCTGCTCAAGAATCGCCCGGGACTTTTCGTCCTCGGCTGGCAGTTGTTCCAGATGCTCATCCAGGTGTTTGCACACTTGATGTTCGGTCGCGGCGACAAAACCCAGGCTGACTTTGTCGCTGATCAGGCCGGCAGCGGCGCCAATCCCGAACGACAAACCGTAAAATAAAGGGTTCAGCACGCTCGGGTGACTGCCCAATTGGCGAATGCGTTGCTCGCACCAGGCCAGGTGGTCGATTTCTTCCTCGGCGGCATGTTCCATGGCGGCACGGACCTGCGGCAGCTTGGCGGTCAGGGCCTGGCCCTGGTACAGCGCCTGGGCGCAGACTTCGCCGGTATGATTGATACGCATCAGGCCGGCAACGTGGCGGGTCTCGGTCTCGCTCATCTGGGCGTCGGGCTGCACGATCGCGGGCGAAGGGCGATACGGCTGGCCGCTGAATGGCAGCAGCGTGCGCATGGCCATATCGGCTTGCAGCAACAGACGGTCAATCGGCGAGTAGTGACGTTGGGTAGTCATGCTGACCTCCGGGAAGAATCTCGGCGGCCAGTTTACCGCAAGAGAGGGGGAAGCGTTTGCGCTGCATCAAGGACATGGGGTCGCAGCCTGGGCTGCGACCTTTGCTGAAAAGCTGATCAGCCCGGCGGCCAGTTCATCTGGCGCTGACCCAGCACATGCATATGGATGTGATAAACGGTCTGCCCGCCTTTCTGGTTGCAGTTCATCACTACCCGGAAACCTTCTGCACACCCTTGTTCTACAGCCAGGCGCTGGGCGGTGAACAGGATATGACCGGCCAGGGCTTTATCTTCTTCAGTCAGGTCATTGAGCGTGGGGATGTGTTTCTTGGGAATGACCAGGAAATGCACAGGCGCCGCCGGATGGATGTCCTTGAACGCGAGGACTTGATCATCTTCGTAGATGATATCCGCGGGTATTTCTCTGTTGATGATCTTGGTGAACAGAGTATCCACAGCTGTTTCTCCATTATGAATGTGCAAGGTGAGTGTACTCAGCCAATCAACGTGGGCAATAGGCCTTGTTGATGGCGCCGGCAATCTTGCGGGTCAGCCAGCGTGGGCTGAAACGCGGGCTGAAGGCGATCCAGCGGTTGCGACGGCCGGGGATGATGATGGCTTTGTTCTTTTCCAGTGCGCGCACGGTATAGAGCGCCACTTCCTCGGGGCTCATCAGTTGCTGGCTGCGGTCGAGCTTGGCGGTGTCCATCTGCGCGGTGCCGAAGAACGCGGTGCGTGTCGGGCCGGGGCAGAGCACCGAGACCTTGATGCCGCAGGTTTTCAGTTCTTCGCGCAGGCCTTCGGAGAAATGCAGTACATAGGCCTTGCTGGCGTAATAAGTGCTCATCCACGGGCCGGGCTGGAACGCCGCGATGGACGCCACATTGAGAATCTGCCCTCCGCCGTGCAGCGCCATGGTGTTACCGAGCGCGTGGCACATACGGGTCAGGGCGAGGATGTTGACCTCCATGAGGTCTTGTTCGGTCATCCAGTCCTGGGCCAGGAATGGCCCGCTGGTGCCGATGCCGGCGCAGTTCACCAGCAGGTCGATCTGCCGCTCGCCTTCTTCAAGCTCCAGCAGGAACCCGGACAAGCGCAACGGCTCGCCCAGGTCGCAGGCTCGGAACAGCACCTCGACGCCAAACCGTTGGGTCAATTCGATTGCAATGCTTTCCAACTGATCACGCTGGCGGGCCACCAGAATCAAGCTGCGGCCGCGACGGGCCAGGGCTTCGGCCATGGCCAGGCCAATGCCGCTGGAGGCGCCGGTGATCAGAGCGTAACGGGTCATGCCTTTCTCCATCGCAACGCCGCCGCGCCTGTGACAAAGGCATCACAGGCCGGGGGCGTTTCTTCACTGTTCTGGAGAGTCTACAGGTTCGCCCGCTTCGTCAGCACTCTGTGCTTCGTCTTCTTCGACGGTCGCGGCTTGGTCGGCATCTTCATCTGAGGTGATGGAGCTGCTTTCGTAGCTGCTGTCCATGTTGGCTTCGAGCTGGTTCAGGTAACCGTTCATGCCCAGGGTCACCACGATGGCAAGCATGACCGGGATAAACGCCAGCCACAGGGTGGCCAGGACTTTTACCGCCGTGGAGTTGCGTGGTGGTGGCGCGCCGTACTGGTTGGCGCCTGCATTGCCCGGCAATACCAGCAGCAGGATCGGGAAGACGCTGTTCACCAGCGGAACCAGGTTGAGGAAGTACAACCAACCCGACCAACCCAGGTCGTGCAGGCGCTGCACACCGATTTGTACACTGACCCAGACCAGCGCAACAAACAATGCGAGGCCCAGCAATACGCCGAGGATGGTGCCAGCGGTCGGCGAAGCGGTGGCAACGGCAAAGCTGACGGTGCTGATGATACCGCCGGCAACCAACAGTGCCAGGGTCAACACCAGGGTCCAGGCGAGATAACGCAGACGACCGATGCGCCCGTGGATAGTGAACACCTTGAGGGTGGCGTACTCCGGCAGGTCATCACCCACGGCGGAGCGCGGTGGTGCATACGGTGAGGCCGCAGGGCGCGAGAAACTGCCAGAGTCTGTCTCGTGAGTTTCAGCCAGGCTGAAGGCCACAGGCTGTTCGGGCTCAATGCGCGCATCGACACCGGCGTTTTTCAGTGCGGTGAGGTAGGTTTCCGCATCCGGGTGCGACAGGTCACGTTTGAGTGCGACAGGGCGACCGGTGAAGAGCTTCTCGATGGCTTCGACGTCACTCTTGAACAGCTCGGCCAGGTTCAGCTTGGCCGTGGTGCTTTCGACACCCGGGAGCAGGGCTCCATCAAACACAATCTTGAAACGGTTGTCGCTCATGCGGGCTTCCTTGTCACTTGATTCAGGGAGGTAGTGCAGGCCGGCTCAAGCAGCAGGCCATGCGATGGGTCAGCGCGGCCAGCGCAATTGAGCTGCCTGTTCACGGGCCTTGCGGTATTCGGCATCCAGACGGGCAACCAGTTCATCGACGCTGGGCAAATCATCAATCTCACCGACACCTTGGCCGGCGGACCATACAGTCTTCCATGCCTTGGCCTCGTCGCTCAACGGCTTGAGCTTGGAACCGAAGTTGACTTCGCCTTTGCCTTGCAAGGCGGCGAGGTCGAAACCGGCGTTTTCCAGGCTCTGGCGCATAAAGCTGGCGGGCACGCCGGAGACAGCGGGAGTGTGCACGATGTCGGCCGCGCGCGATGTGAGCAGCATCTCTTTATAAGCATCCGGGGCGTGACTTTCGGTGGTGCCGATAAAGCGTGTGCCGAAGTAGGCCAGGTCTGCACCGAGCAACTGGGCGGCGAGAATCTCGTGCCCGTGGTTGAGGCAGCCGGCCAGCAGCAGGGTCTTGTCGAAGAACTGGCGAATCTCGGCAATCAGCGAGAAAGGGCTCCAGGTGCCGGCATGGCCGCCAGCACCGGCCGCGACGGCGATCAGGCCATCTACGCCGGCTTCGGCAGCCTTCTCGGCATGACGTCGGGTGGTGACGTCATGGAACACCAGGCCACCGTAGCTGTGTACGGCGTCTACCAACTCCTTCACGGCGCCCAGGCTGGTGATGACGATCGGCACTTTGTGCTCGACGCAGATCGCCAGATCCGCCTCGAGCCTTGGGTTGCTGTTGTGCACGATCAGGTTGACGGCGTAAGGCGCGGGGTTGTCCAACTGGGCCAGGCCCGCTTCGATTTCCTCCAGCCAGGCCTTGAATGCACTGCTTTCACGTTGGTTGAGCGCCGGGAAACTCCCGACCACCCCATTGCGGCAGCACGCCAGGACCAGTTGCGGGTTGGAAATCAGGAACATCGGCGCCGCCACGACGGGCAGGCGCAGGCGTTGTTCAAGCAGAGCGGGCAATGACATTGGAGGTACCCCGAGTAATTGAAGTTAGAACGGTTTGACCACGACCAAAATTACGATAGCCAGCAATATCAGAACGGGCACTTCATTGAACCAGCGATAAAAGACATGGCTGCGGGTGTTTTCGCCACGCGCAAAACGTTTTACCTGTGCGCCGCACATGTGGTGGTAGCCAATAAGCAGCACGACCAGCGTCAGCTTGGCGTGAATCCAACCGCCCGAGTGAAAGATGCTCGGGTTCAGGTAGATCAGCCAACCGCCGAAGATCAGCGCGGCAACCATTGCCGGCCCCATGATGCCGCGGTACAGCTTGCGCTCCATGACGCTGAAACGTTCCTTACTGACAGTGTCGTCGCTCTGCGCGTGATAAACGAACAGGCGGGGCAGGTAAAACAGCCCGGCAAACCAGCAGACAATGCTGACGATATGAAAGGCTTTGACCCATAGATAAAGCATTTTTAGTTATTCCCAGGTTCACGGTAGCCGAGATAGTAGTGGCTCATGCGCCCGTACGTCACGTTGACGGTTGTCGCAGGACGATACGGCCCCTATTATCGACGGCTTTCCAGTGGGTTCGTTGAGGGCAGGTTTATGGTCAAGGTCGGTATCGTCGGCGGCACGGGTTACACCGGTGTCGAATTGCTGCGTCTGTTGGCACAGCATCCGCAAGCTGAGGTGGTGGTCATCACTTCCCGATCCGAGGCCGGGCTGGCCGTGGCCGATATGTACCCGAACCTGCGAGGCCACTACGACGGCCTGGCGTTCAGCGTTCCGGACATCAAGACTCTGGGCGCCTGCGACGTGGTGTTCTTCGCTACCCCGCACGGTGTTGCCCACGCATTGGCCGGTGAACTGCTGGCGGCGGGTACCAAGGTGATCGATTTGTCGGCGGATTTCCGTCTGCAGGACGCTGACGAGTGGGCCAAGTGGTACGGTCAGCCTCACGGTGCGCCGGAGCTGTTGGAAGAGGCGGTGTACGGCCTGCCGGAAGTCAATCGTGAGCAGATCAAGCAAGCGCGCCTGATCGCGGTGCCGGGTTGCTACCCGACTGCTACTCAATTGGGTTTCCTGCCCTTGCTGGAAGCCGGGCTGGCGGACGCTTCGCGTTTGATCGCTGACTGCAAGTCAGGTGTCAGTGGTGCCGGTCGTGGTGCGGCGGTTGGTTCGCTGTACTCCGAGACCTCGGAAAGCATGAAGGCCTATGCGGTGAAAGGTCACCGTCACTTGCCGGAAATCCGCCAAGGCTTGCGTCGTGCGGCGGGTAAGGATGTGGGCCTGACCTTCGTGCCTCATCTGACGCCGATGATTCGCGGCATTCACTCCACGTTGTACGCGACTGTCGTCGATCGCTCGGTAGACCTGCAGGCGCTGTTCGAGAAGCGTTATGCCAACGAACCGTTCGTCGATGTGATGCCTGCTGGCAGCCACCCGGAAACCCGCAGCGTGCGCGGTGCCAATGTGTGCCGGATTGCCGTACACCGTCCGCAGGATGGCGACTTGGTGGTGGTGTTGTCGGTGATCGATAACTTGGTCAAGGGCGCGTCTGGCCAGGCGGTGCAGAACATGAATATCCTGTTTGGCCTGGATGAGAAGCTGGGCTTGTCCCATGCGGGCATGTTGCCTTAAGGCCGGTGAGCCGTTAATCAAAAGGCCCGTTGATCGGGCCTTTTGTGTTTTTAATGGCGGCAGCGCAGATTGATATACCGTAACAATAGTTGACCGCTTTTCTAGGAGAAGCGGATAATGCCGCCATTACGCATATGGCGGCGGTACGCCGGGAGATTATCAGCATGAGCGTTGAATCCTTCACCCCCACGGCTTTGCAATTCACCCACGGTGCTGCGCACAAGGTGAAGAGCCTGGTCGATGAAGAGGGTAATGATCGCTTGAAGCTGCGCGTATTCGTTACGGGCGGCGGTTGTTCAGGGTTTCAGTACGGTTTTACCTTCGATGAAGATGTGGCCGATGATGACACCATTGTTGAGCGCGAGGGCGTGAGCCTGGTCGTGGATCCGATGAGCTTCCAATACCTGGCAGGTGCCGAGGTGGATTACCAGGAAGGTCTGGAAGGTTCGCGTTTCGTGATCAAGAACCCTAATGCCACCACGACCTGTGGTTGCGGGTCTTCGTTCTCGATCTAATTTGTAGCGCATACAAAAACGCCGCTTGGCTGTGATAGGCCAAGCGGCGTTTTGCTGTCCGGGTATTTTAGGCGGGGTAGATCGCGCCCAGTACCCGAAGCCCGCGTGCGCCGGTGACGCTCGGGCGGTTGGCGGCAATGCCTTCGAGGCAGCAGTGGGCCAGCCAGGCGAAGGCCATGGCTTCGACCCAGTCGGGATCCACCCCGTAGGTAGCGGTGCTGCTGACGTGAGTTGACGGAAGCAGGGTGGCCAGACGGTTCATCAGCGTGGCGTTGTGAGCGCCGCCGCCACATACCAGCAATGTTTCTGTCTGGGATTGGGCCGACTGTAGGGACTCAACGATCGTCAGGGCGGTCAGCTCAAGCAGCGTTGCCTGCACATTCTGAGGCTCAAATGCAGGCAAGCGGGCAAGGTGTTGGCGCAGCCATTCCAGGTTGAATACTTCGCGCCCAGTGCTCTTGGGGCCTTTGGTCACGAAGAAGGGGTCGCTGAGCAGGGCATTGAGCAACTGGGGCTCGACCTTGCCGCTGGCCGCCCACTGACCATCGCGATCAAAGTGTTCGCCGCGTTGTTGGTGAATCCACGCATCCAGTAGGACGTTGCCCGGGCCGCAGTCGAAGCCGGCTACAGGCTTACCGGTCTCGATAAGGCTGAGGTTGCTGAAACCTCCGACATTCAATACGGCACGGTTACCAGTGCGCTCGCCAAACAACGCTTCGTGGAAGGCGGGTACCAGCGGGGCGCCCTGGCCACCGGCGGCCACATCGCGGCTGCGGAAATCGCTGACCACGGTGATGTTTGTCAGCTCGGTGAGCAAGGCCGGACTACCGATTTGTACGGTAAAGCCCCGGGCGGGCTCATGACGGATAGTCTGGCCATGGCTACCAACCGCACGAATGTCTTGCGGCTTGAGGTTTTGCTGGTCGAGTAGAGCGTGAATGCCTTGTGCGGCGAGGTTCACCCAGTTCTGCTGGGCGATGGCTGAGCGGGCAATTTCATCCGGCCCGCTGGCGCATAGAGCGAGCAGCTCGGCGCGCAGGGTATCTGGCATTGGGATGTAGTGCGTGGCGATCAACTTGATCGCCGGGTCTTGCTCGATCAAGGCAATGTCCAGGCCGTCGAGGCTGGTCCCGGACATCACGCCTATATAGAGCGGCATACCTTAACGCTTCGCCGAAGCCAGCAGGGTGGAGCGCTCTTGATCCATGCGCGCCATCAACGGCTGGCTTTGTTGCATGAAGCGGGCGCGCTCGGCCTTGGCGATCGGGTCGGCCATCGGCAGTTTCTGGCCCAGTGGGTCGACGTGGACGCCATTGACCTGGAACTCATAGTGCAAGTGCGGGCCAGTGGACAGGCCGGTAGTGCCGATATAGCCGATCACTTGGCCTTGCTTCACGGTACCGCCAGTTTGCACGCCCTTGGCGAAACCTTGCATGTGGCCATATAGCGTACGGTAGGTGTTGCCGTGCTGGATGATCACGGTATTGCCGTAACCGCCGCGACGACCGGCCAACAGCACCTTGCCGTCGCCGGCAGCCTTGATTGGCGTGCCACGCGGGGCCGCATAGTCCACACCTTTATGGGCGCGGATTTTGTTCAGAATTGGATGCTTGCGACCCATGGAGAAACGCGAGCTAATACGAGCGAAGTCCACCGGGGTGCGGATGAATGCCTTGCGCATGCTATTGCCGTCGGCGGTGTAGTAGCTGCTGTTGCCTTGTTTGTTGGTGTAACGCACGGCGGTGTAGGTTTTGCCGCGGTTGGTAAAGCGCGCCGAGAGGATATTGCCCGTGCCGACGACCTTGCCGTTGGCGACTTTCTGCTCGTAGATCACGTCGAATTCGTCGCCTTGACGGATGTCCTGAGCGAAGTCGATGTCGTAGCCAAACACGCTGGCCATGTCCATGGTCATGCTGTGGGACAGACCGGCGCGGGCTGCGGATTGTGACAGCGAGCTGTTGATGACGCCGTGTACGTAGGCGGAGCGCATCACTGGTTTGGTCGTGATGCGGTTGAAGGCAAAGCCCTTGGCGCCTTTGGTCAGGGTAATGCTTTCAAGGTCGCTGACATTGCTATGCAGGTTGTGCAGTTGGCCGTCAGGCGTCAGTTCGAACTCAAGTTTCTGGCCGTGTTTGAGCTGGGTGAATTGCTTGGCTTGCTTGTCGCTGGCCAGTACTTCATTGACGGTGGCAGCGGGGAGGCCGACTTTCTCAAACAGGGTCGACAATGTGTCGCCCTTGGCCACGATCACTTCACGGTGTTGTGGGTTCTTGGCGGCGTCGGCGACCGGTGCAGGCGGCTCTTGGGCGGCTTGCTGGGTATCTTCGGGGCTGCTTTCTATCTGGGCGAACGGCGATTCAGTCGGTGCATTTGTGGCTTGTTGCGCGTCGGAAGCGTCTTGATCTTGTGTCAGTTGTTCAACGGGGCTTTCCAGGTCAAGGCTCAGGGATGTTCGTTTGGCTTCTACGTCACTGGAAGGGAATACCAGGAGTGCCAGGCTGAGAAGTGCGGCGATACCACTTGCGGCGAGCAGGTGGGTCTTCGGGTAAAGCGGCGGCGCTTTAGACGGTTCAGTGGTCATAGGTAATTTGACTTTGAAGATGAAATGGAAAAGATGAATGACATGATGAAGATGAAATAACTGTATAAAATATAACCAAATCATCTGTGGCGCAAGCTCGCGAACGCTGGGCTTGCTGAACGGTGTCCGTTCGCAGGGCAAAACTTGTAATTAGTCCCTGATCTTGTATGGTTGGTTCCCTTTTGAATCTGAGCCTTGCGGGTCTGTTATGAAGTCGGTTGAAGAGCAGCTAGCGCTGATAAAACGTGGTGCGGAAGAACTGTTGGTTGAAGCTGAGCTGATCGAAAAGCTCAAGCGTGGCCAGCCCCTGCGTATTAAGGCTGGCTTTGATCCGACTGCGCCGGATCTGCACCTGGGTCATACCGTGCTTATTAATAAGCTGCGCCAGTTCCAGGAGCTGGGGCATCAGGTCATCTTCCTTATCGGTGACTTCACCGGAATGATCGGTGATCCGAGTGGCAAGAGCGCGACGCGCCCGCCGCTGACGCGTGAGCAGGTGCTCGACAATGCCGAGACCTACAAGACCCAGGTGTTCAAGATTCTCGATCCGGCCAAGACCGAAGTGGCATTCAACTCCACTTGGATGGATCAGATGGGGCCAGCGGACTTCATTCGTCTGACCTCTCAGTACACCGTTGCGCGGATGCTTGAGCGCGATGACTTCGACAAGCGCTACTCCACCAATCAGCCGATCGCCATTCATGAGTTCCTCTATCCGCTGGTTCAGGGCTATGACTCGGTAGCCTTGCGTGCGGACGTTGAGTTGGGTGGCACTGACCAGAAATTCAACCTGTTGATGGGGCGTGAACTGCAGCGTGCGTATGGGCAGGAAGCTCAATGCATTCTGACCATGCCGTTGCTCGAAGGGTTGGATGGCGTCAAGAAGATGTCCAAGTCCTTGGGCAACTATGTCGGCATCCAGGAAGCGCCGGGTGTGATGTACGGCAAGCTGGTCTCCATTCCGGATGCGCTGATGTGGCGTTACTTCGAGTTGTTGAGCTTCCGCTCGATGGATGAGATCAATGCGCTGCGTGCTGATGTAGAGGCAGGCGCCAATCCTCGTGACGTGAAGATCAAGCTGGCTGAAGAGATTGTTGCGCGTTTCCATGGTGAAGAGGCTGCTGCCAATGCTCACCGTGCTGCGGGTAATCGTATGAAGGATGGCGAGCTGCCAGATGATCTGCCGGAGATTGAGCTGTCTGCTGCCGAGGCGATGCCGATCGCGGCTGTCCTTAATAAGGCGGGTCTGGTTAAGAACTCGGCCGTTGCGCGTGATCTTCTGGGTTCCGGTGGTGTGCGTATAGATGGTGAGGTTGTGGACCGCACCTTTATATACGAGCTGGGCGCTACCCACGTTTGCCAGGCTGGCAAGAAGGCATTTGCGCGTATTACGCTCAAATCCGAATAAAACTGAAATTAGGTATTGACGGCGAATTGTAACTCTCTATAATTCGCCCCACTTCCGGCGCAGTCGAAGCGGAAAACTCCTTGGTAAACAATGAGTTATGTAGGTTTCGGCAGT